>NZ_JBEXYN010000010.1:0-222079 GCF_040630935.1 Streptomyces sp. NPDC005722 | reverse complement strand
GGCACCATCGGGAGGAATAATCCCGACGTGCCCAGCGTCCTCGCTGTGTTTTTCTTCAAAGGAACCTCGCCCCAGACCGAATGGTCCGGAGACGGAGTATCAACATATCTGGCGTTGACTTTTGGCACGCTGTTGAGTTCTCAAGGAACGGAAGCTTCCTTCGAGACCGTCTCACCGGCCCCTCCGGACTTTCCCTTCGTTGTCTCCAACCTTACCAGATCCGTTTCGCGTTTCCGCTCTTCGTTTCCGGCCCCCTATTGGAGCGGGGTTTTTATCTCCGGGCTTTCGCCTTTCGACGTCTCCGACTTTATCAGACTCTTTCGGGCCCGATTACCGCCGGGGTTTTGCCTCTATGAACAGCGACACAAAAGACCACTCAGAAAGTTCTTTCTGAGAGGTACTGTGCGATCGATGGTCTTTCGAAGCGGGCTAGATCCTAGCCGCTGGCCTCCGAACGTCTCCGTTCGTGGCAACTTCTCGAATCTACCTCCCCACGCCACCCGTGTCAACAGGTGTCTTTGGGGCGAGGAGGAGACTAGCAGGTCAGCCACCGCAGATGCACATCGCCGGCGTCGGCCGAACGGGTCATGCCGCGGTGGGCAGGACGTCGCTGCGGTCGCCGCGTTCCAGGTCGCCCGTCTCGCCTGCGCGGGCGGCTCGGCGCCCCACGACGAAGACGTAGAGGAGGAAGAGCAGCTCGGCGGTCACGCCGATGCCGATACGGGCCCAGGTGGGGAGGCCGGAAGGGGTCACGAACCCTTCGATGGCGCCGGAGACGAAGAGGACGGCGGCGAGGCCTATGGCCATGCCGATGGCGGCCCGGCCTTCTTCGGCCAGCGCCGTACGGCGGGGACGCGGGCCGGGGTCGATGACCGTCCAGCCGAGGCGGAGTCCCGTACCGGCCGCGACGAACACCGCGGTCAGTTCGAGGAGACCGTGCGGGAGGACCAGCCCGAGGAAGGTGTCGAGGCGGCCCGCGGAGCCCATGAGGCCCAGTCCGAGACCGAGGTTGAGCATGTTCTCGAAGAGGACGTAGAGGACCGGAAGCCCGAGGAGGACGCCGAGGACCAGGCAGTAGCCGGCGGCCATGGCGTTGTTCGTCCACACCTGGGCCGCGAAGGAGGCGGCGGGGTGGCTGGAGTAGTACGTCTCGTACTCGCCGCCCGGGCGGGTCAGGGCGCGCAGTTCCTCGGGGGCGGCGATGGCGGACTGGACCTCGGGGTGGGTGGCGACCCACCAGCCGATCAGTGCGGCGACCGCGGTGGAGGCGAGCGCGGTGGGGACCCACCAGTGGCGTGAGCGGTAGACCGCGGCGGGGAAGACCCGGGTGAAGAAGAGGACCGCGTCGCGCCAGCCGGGGGTGCGGGCGCCGGTGACGGCGCTGCGGGCGCGGGCGACGAGGGTCGTGAGGCGTCCGACGAGTGCGGGGTCGGGCGCGCTGGACTGGACGAGGGAGAGGTGGGTGGCGGCGCGTTGGTAGAGGGTGACGAGTTCGTCGGCCTCCTCCCCGGTGAGGCGTCGCCGCCGGCGCAGCAGTGCGTCGAGCCGGTCCCACTCGTGGTGGTGGGCGGCTGCGAAGACGTCGAGGTCCATGGGCGCTGCTCCTGGCTGGCCGGGGAGGTCCCAGCTTGGCAGAAGGGGCAGACTGGGCGCTCCGGGTCCGGGGTGGGCAGGAGGAGGTTCCCGCATGACTGAGGCGAGCGCGGTGGACGGTACCGGGCGTCTGGTGACCGGTGAGGCCGTCGAGCTGGGGTTGCACACGGCGAAGTTGCCGAGCCGGGCGCTGGCGGCGGCGCTGGACGGGGTCGTGTACATCGGCGGCTATCTGGTCGTCTCGATCGTGCTGGCGGTGGCGACGGCGTCGATGGACGACGCGGCGGTCGCCGCGGTGTACGTGGCCTCGTTGTTGCTGGTGCTGATCGGGGTGCCGATCGCGGTGGAGACGCTGACGCGGGGGCGGTCGCTGGGGAAGCTGGCCTGCGGGTTGCGGGTGGTGCGCGACGACGGCGGGCCGATCCGGTTCCGGCACGCGCTGGTGCGGGGGGCGGTCGGGGTCGTGGAGATCCAGATGTTCCTCGGGGTGATCGCGTGCATCGCCTCGCTGGTGTCGGCGCGCGGGCGACGGGTCGGGGACGTGTTCGCGGGGACGCTGGTGGTGCGGGAGCGGATTCCGGTGCCGCGGGCGGCGCGGCCGATGCCGCCCGCGCCGCCGTGGCTTGCGGGGCAGTTGGCGGGGGTGGACCTGTCGGCGGTGCCGGCGGGACTGTGGCTGGCGGTGCGGCAGTTCCTGTCGCGGGTGCACCAACTGGACCCGCAGGTGGGCTGGTCGATGGCGGAGCGGCTCGCGAGCGATGTGGTGGCGTGCACGGGGGCGCCGGTGCCGGAGGGGACGCCGCCGGCGGCGTTCCTGGCGGCGGTGGTCGCGGAGCGGCAGGCGCGGGACGCGCGCCGGGTCTTCGGCGCTCCGGTCGGCGGGCCGGTGGAAGCGGGGGCGTTCGGGGTGGTGGAGCCGGGGAAGGGTCCTGCCGACGGTTCGACGGTGGGCTGGGGGACGCCCGGTCCGGACGGTGGGGCGCGGGAGGACGTTCTGCCGCCGGTACACGGGGAGCAGGCTCCGCGGGGGCCGGTGGCACCGGGGCCCTCTTCTCCGCCCTCGGCCTCTCCGCCCTCGTCGTCGACGGGCTTCGCGCCTCCGGCCTGAGGTGGTGCCGGGGCGCCGGGGTGTCAGTCCGTGGCCGGGAACACGGACGGGGGTGACTCGAGGTCCTCGAGTTCGATGCCCGGGGCGGACAGGACGACGTCGCCGGCGATGTGGACGGTGTGTTGTTCACCGGTCTGCAGGTCGTTGACCTGGTACTCGTCCACGAGCAGGGGGGCGTTGTCAGTGGGGTGTGCTTCGCTCTTGATCAGTGCCCACGACTGGTCGAGGGTGCGGGGTGCGAGCACGGGGGGCTGGAATGCGACGAGACGTACGCGGGTGGCCGGGGAACCGGGGCGGAGCCGGAGCAGCCGCGCGGTGGCGATGTAGAACGCGGGGGACGCGCCCGTGAAGGCGTGGCCGGGGACGTTGCCCTCCTGAGCGTGTTCGCCGGAGGGGTCGGTGCGGACCCAGGTGAGGCCGTCGAGGGCGGCGGCGCGGACCTGCCAGCCCGCGGCGTGCAGTTCGAGGCGGATGGGGCGGCCGAGTTCGTCGACGGTGAGGTCGACGGAGCCGGCGTGGCCGCCGTCGGGGTGGGTGTTCTGGGCGGTGTAGCGCCAGCCGGTGGGGCCGGTGGCGCAGTGGAAGTGTTCTTCGCCGAGGGGGGTGTGGTCGTGGGTGTCGTGGAACGAGTAGCGGCCGCGGGGCATGGTTCGACCTTACAAAGCGGGCCGGGGCCCTACGGGGCAGGCCCCCGCCGGGGGCGGGGGCCTGCGGGGTGGCTCTTGCGCTGCCTGTCGGGCCGGTGGCGCGCTGTCGCGCGTGCGGCCCGGGCGGCGTCAGTAGCGGTAGTGGTCCGGCTTGTAGGGGCCCTCGACCGGGACGCCGATGTAGGAGGCCTGCTCCGGGCGGAGGGTGGTGAGCTTGACGCCGAGGGCGTCGAGGTGGAGCCGGGCGACCTTCTCGTCGAGTTGCTTGGGAAGGACGTAGACGCCGATCGGGTACTCCTCGGGCTTGGTGAACAGCTCGATCTGGGCCAGGGTCTGGTCCGAGAAGGAGTTGGACATCACGAACGAGGGGTGGCCGGTGGCGTTGCCCAGGTTGAGCAGGCGGCCCTCGGACAGCACGATCAGGACCTTGCCGTCGGGGAAGGTCCAGGTGTGGACCTGGGGCTTGACCTCGTCCTTGACGACGCCGGGGATCTTGGCGAGGCCGGCCATGTCGATCTCGTTGTCGAAGTGGCCGATGTTGCCGACGATCGCCTGGTGCTTCATGCGCTGCATGTGCTCGGCGAGGATGATGTCGCGGTTGCCGGTGGTGGTGACGAAGATGTCGGCGGTCTCGACGACGTCCTCGAGCACGGTGACCTGGTAGCCGTCCATCGCGGCCTGGAGGGCGTTGATGGGGTCGATCTCGGTGACGATGACGCGGGCGCCCTGGCCGCGCAGCGATTCGGCGCAGCCCTTGCCGACGTCGCCGTAGCCGCAGACGACGGCGACCTTGCCGCCGATGAGGACGTCGGTGGCGCGGTTGATGCCGTCGATGAGGGAGTGGCGGCAGCCGTACTTGTTGTCGAACTTCGACTTGGTGACGGCGTCGTTGACGTTGATCGCCGGGAAGAGCAGGGTGCCGTCGCGCTGCATCTCGTAGAGGCGGTGGACGCCGGTGGTGGTCTCCTCGGTGACGCCGCGGATCTCGGAGGAGAGCTGGGTCCACTTCTGGGGGTTCTCGCCGAGGGTGCGGTTGAGGAGCAGCAGGATCTGCTCGTACTCCTCGCTGTCGGCGGTGGAGGGGTCGGGGGCCTGGCCGGCCTTCTCGAACTCGACGCCCTTGTGGACGAGGAGGGTGGCGTCGCCACCGTCGTCGAGGATCATGTTCGGGCCGCCGGTGGGCACGTCGGGCCAGGTGAGGGCCTGCTCCGTGCACCACCAGTACTCGGCGAGGGTCTCGCCCTTCCAGGCGAAGACGGGGATGCCCTGCGGGTTCTCGGGGGTGCCGTGGGGGCCGACGGCGATGGCCGCTGCGGCGTGGTCCTGCGTGGAGAAGATGTTGCAGGAGGCCCAGCGGACCTGGGCGCCGAGGGCGGCGAGGGTCTCGATGAGGACGGCGGTCTGCACGGTCATGTGCAGGGAGCCGGTGATGCGGGCGCCGGCCAGCGGCTGGGAGGCGGCGTACTCCTCGCGGATGGCCATGAGGCCGGGCATCTCGTGCTCGGCGAGGGTGATCTCCTTGCGGCCGAAGGCGGCCAGGGAGAGGTCGGCGACCTTGAAGTCGTTGTTGACGGGGGACATGCAGTCTCCTCGTGGGGTGCTTCCAGAACGGACATCGGCTTTCCGCTGCGGGGCGTGGGAAGGCATGCGGACATGCGTCTCCCTCGACCGCAGCTCAGCCCGTCGGAGGCCCTCTCTCCCTCGGCCGGTCCGTGTCCGGACCGCCCGACCGCCATCAGCAGCGACGTCTGGCTAGTGACGAATCTACACCGAGTGGCCGGGCGCGTCCGGAAGGTGCGCGGAGGTCGTGCGGGGCGGGTCAGTCCGCCGCGGGGGCGGTGGGGGCGGCGGACTGCTCGCGGTAGATGTCGGGTTCGAGGTAGATGACGCGGGCGATGGGCTCGGCCTCGCGGATGCGGGCTTCGGCGGCGTCGATGGCGCGGGCCACCTCGGTGGCGGTGTCGTCGTGCCGGACGGCGATCTTGGCGGCGACGAGGAGTTCGTCGGGGCCGAGGTGGAGGGTGCGCATGTGGATCACGCGGGTGACGGTGTCTCCGGCGGAGATCGCCTCACGGATGCGGGCGACGACCTCGGGGCCGGCCGCCTCGCCGAGGAGCAGCGACTTGGTCTCGGCGGCGAGGACGAGCGCGATGACGACGAGGAGGACGCCGATGCAGAGGGTGCCGATGCCGTCCCAGATGCCGTCGCCGGTGAGCAGGGACAGGCCGACGCCGACGAGGGCGAGCACGAGGCCGACGAGCGCACCGAAGTCCTCGAGGAGGACGACGGGGAGCTCGGGGGCCTTGGCGGTGCGGATGAACTGGCCCCAGCTCTGCTTGCCGCGGAGCAGGTTGGATTCCTTGATCGCGGTGCGGAAGGAGAAGCCCTCGGCGATGATCGCGAAGACCAGGACGCTGATGGGCCAGTACCAGGCGTCGATCTCGTGGGGGTGCTGGACCTTCTCGTAGCCCTCGTAGAGCGCGAAGACGCCACCGATGGTGAACAGCACGATGGAGACGAGGAAGCCGTAGATGTACCGCTCACGGCCGTAGCCGAAGGGGTGTTCCTCGGTGGCCTTCTTCTGGGCCTTCTTGCCACCGAGGAGGAGCAGCGCCTGGTTGCCCGAGTCGGCCACCGAGTGCACGCCCTCGGCGAGCATCGACGAGGAGCCGCTGAAGGCGAACGCCACGAACTTGCTCACCGCGATGGCGAGGTTGGCGCCCAATGCGGCGACGATCGCCTTGGTTCCGCCTGACGCGCTCATAGGTGCTGGTGGTCCCTTCCCTCGGCCCTGGTCTTTGCCCGGTCTTTACGGCGTTACGGCGGGACATTCTTGCAGGCCGTGGTTCACGTGGTGCGTCAGGCCACCACGGTGGCCCGGAAGACGGTTCCCTCGCCGGTGAGTTCGACCCGCTCGCCTGCGGGAACGTAGGCGGACTGGCCGCGGTCCAGGGTGAGTTCGGGTGCCGTGGGCTCGCCGGGCGTGCGCAGGGTGGCGGTGCCCTCGGTGCAGAGCAGGATCTGGGCGGTGCGGTCGTCGGGCGTGCGGGGGGCGGCGCCGGCGGCGAGCGAGTAGCGGGAGAGCCTGAACTCGTCGATGGGGGTGGCGTAGAGCTCCTCGCCGTCCGGGGACGCCTCGGGGCGCAGGACGCCCGCGTCGCCGGCCTGGAAGCGGACGATGCGCAGCAGTTCGGGGATGTCGACGTGCTTGGGGGTGAGGCCGCAGCGCAGGACGTTGTCGGAGTTGGCCATGATCTCGACGCCGAGGCCGCTGAGGTAGGCGTGGGGTATGCCGGCGCCGAGGAAGAGCGCCTCGCCGGGCTGGAGGCGCACGTGGTTGAGGAGCATGGCGGCGATGACCCCGGGGTCGCCCGGGTAGGCGTGGGCGATGGCGGCGTAGGCGGCGTACGCGTCGGCGTGCGGTCCGTCCTCGGTGGCGAGGCGGGCGGCGGCCTCGGCGGCCTCGTCCACGGCGCCTGCCATGGCGTCGCGTTCGGCTCCGAGCACGGCGGTGAGGACCTCGCGGAGCGCGGCCTCCTCGGGGTGGGCGCGCAGGATGTCGGCGTAGGGCTTGAGGGAGTCCACGCCGAGGCCGGAGAGGAGGGCCGCGGTCTCCTCGGGGTGGCGGAAGCCGCACAGTCCCTCGAAGGGGGTGAGCGCGACGATCATCTCCGGCTTGTGGTTGGCGTCCTTGTAGTTGCGGTGCGGGGCGTCGACGGGGATGCCGCGGGCCTCTTCGTCGGCGAAGCCGGCAGCGGCCTGGACGAGGTCGGGGTGCACCTGCAGGGAGAGGGGGGAGCCGGCGGCGAGGAGCTTGAGCAGGAAGGGCAGCCGGGGGCCGAAGCGTTCGACGGCGGGGGCACCGAGTTCACCGCCGGGGTCGGCGGTGATGACCTGGTCGAGCGGGACCGGACCGTTGCCGCGGTCGATGCGGGAGGGGGCGCCGGGGTGGGCGCCCATCCAGAGTTCGGCCTGCGGCTCGCCCGTGGGGGTGGTGCCGAGCAGTTCGGGGATGGCGGTGGCCGATCCCCAGGCGTACGGGCGGATGGTGTTGGTCAGGCGGTCCATGCGGTCATGATCTCCCGGTGGAGGTGATGGCGAGGTAAACGGAGGCGAAATCCGCGACGGCGAGGAGTTCGACGGCGGATTCCAGGTCCCCCCCTTCGGCGGGGGCGAGTTCGCTCATCGGGGTGTCGTGGGTCGTGGCGAGTTCGCGGGCGAGCGGGGCGGAGCTCGCGGCGACGTTGCCGGGGCGGTGCATCAGCACCACGCGCAGGCGGAGGTCCTCGGGCTCGTCGACGCGGTCGCGGAAGAAGTCCTCGGGGTCGAGGGCGCCGGCCAGGGAGCCGGCGAGCAGCGCGCCGTGGGTGTCGAGCGCCTCGGGGAGTTCGCCGTGCAGGGCGGGGCGGCCGGCGCGGGCGGCGATGGCCGCGGCGAAGCGCCGGGCGGCGACGGCGGCCACCGGTCCCTCGCTCCACATCACCGGCAGGGATTCGGCGAGTTCGGAAGCGAGTGCCTTGGCGGGGTTGCTGTAGGTGGCGGTCGCGGGGCCGCAGCGGCCGGCGACGTCGTCGAGGCGGTCGGCGGCGCGCTCGATGGCGTCGGGCGGCGCGGAGAACAGGCCGATGCGGTCGCCGAGGGCGAGCAGCGGGGTGAGCAGCGCCCAGAAGGCGCCGAGGTCCTCCGCGGGGTCGGCGGCCTCGCCGAGGACGCCCGCGACGGACGCCGGGTCGGGGGCGGGGGCGTACGGCAGGACCATGCCCCGTACCTGCTGGATCGCCTCGGCGATGGGTGAGCCGGCGGGGACGACGGCGGCGGCGGTGCAGCCGCGGCGGTAGGCCTGCTCGATGAGGTCGGCCAGGCCGGCCTCGGTGCCCGCGGGGCTGGCGATGAGCAGCAGGTCGAGGGGGCCGGCCCAGCCGGGGAGGTTCCACCGCAGGTCGTACGGGGCGGGGCCGGTGGGGTGCAGGGACAGCACGGGTCCGCTGCCGTTGCCGAGGGCGGCCAGCAGTTCGGCGACGGCGGCGACGGCCACGGCGCCGGGTCCGGCGACGAGGACGCTGCGGGGGCGGCCGTCGGGCTTGAGCTCGCCGACGCCTGCCTCCTGGGCGAGGCGGGCGGCGGTACGGACGCGGGCGCCGGCGGCGGCGACGCCGAGGAGGAGGCCGCGGGTGTCGGCGCGGGCGAGGGCGTCGGGGTCGTCGAGCAGCGTCTCGTCCAGCATCGGGGGTGACCTCCGGTCCGGTCCGGTCGTGTCGGGTGTCGCGGTGGCGCCGTGCGGTGCGGCGCGGGTGTTCTGCGGGCGGGGGCCGCCGTGGCGGTGGCTGCCGGGCGGGCGGGCGCGCGGCAGCGGACGGTCCCGGGTCGCGTCACGCGGGGCGGCGGGCCTCGTCGACCAGGAGGACGGGGATGTCGTCGCGCACGGGGTAGGCCAGGCCGCAGTCGGCGGAGGTGCAGGTGAGCTCGGTGGCCTCGACGTCCTCGCGCAGCGGCGCGTGGCAGGCGGGGCAGGCGAGGATCTCCAGGAGGCTGGCTTCGACGAGCGGCATGGGTGGCGTCTCCCCTGTGTTCGTGGTGTCGTCGTGGTTTCCGGGTGTCCGCCGTGTGCGGGCGTACACGTCCGGACCGGCGGATTCAGCCTATCGCCGGGGGCTCCGGCCCGCGTGACCGTGTCGGGGACCCCGGCTCCCGCCGGAGGAGCGCACCGCGTGCGCCGCCTCCTCCGGCGGGGCGGCCGTCAGGCGCGGACGATGGCGAGGACCTCGTCGCGGACGCGGGCCATGAGCTCGGCGTCGCGGGCCTCCACGTTGAGGCGCAGCAGCGGCTCGGTGTTGGAGGGGCGGAGGTTGAACCACCAGCCGTCGCCGGTGACCGTGAGGCCGTCGAGCTCGTCGGTTCCGGTGCCCGGGGCGTCGGCGTAGGCAGCGCGGACGGCGGCGGTGCGGCGGGCCTGGTCGTCGACGGCGGTGTTGATCTCGCCGGAGGCGGCGTAGCGGTCGTACTCGGCGACGAGCGCGGACAGCGGGCCGTCCTGGCCGCCGAGGGCGGCGAGGACGTGGAGCGCGGCGAGCATGCCGGTGTCGGCGTTCCAGAAGTCGCGGAAGTAGTAGTGCGCGGAGTGCTCGCCGCCGAAGACGGCGCCGGTGCGGGCCATCTCCTGCTTGATGAAGGAGTGGCCGACGCGGGTGCGGACGGGCGTCCCGCCGTGCTCCTTGACGACCTCCGGCACGGTCCACGACGTGATCAGGTTGTGGATGACGGTGGAGCCGGGGTGCTTGGCCAGTTCGCGGGCGGCGACCAGGGCGGTGATCGCGGACGGGGAGACGGGCTCACCGCGCTCGTCGACGACGAAGCAGCGGTCGGCGTCGCCGTCGAAGGCGATGCCGATGTCGGCGCCGGTCTCCCGCACCTTCTCCTGCAGGTCGACGATGTTCTTGGGGTCGAGGGGGTTGGCCTCGTGGTTGGGGAAGGTGCCGTCGAGCTCGAAGTACATCGGGACGAGGTCGAGGGGCAGGCCGTCGAAGACGGTGGGGACGGTGTGCCCGCCCATGCCGTTGCCGGCGTCGACGACGACCTTGAGGTGCCGGATGGAGCCGAGGTCGACCAGGGTGCGCAGGTGGGTGGCGTACTCGGCGAGCATGTCCCGCTGGGTGACCTCGCCGGGGGTGGCGTCGCTCGCCGGGAGGCCGGTCTCGGACCACTGCTCGACGAGCTCGCGGATCTCGGTGAGGCCGGTGTCCTGGCCGACGGGGGCGGCGCCGGCGCGGCACATCTTGATGCCGTTGTACTGCGCCGGGTTGTGGCTGGCGGTGAACATCGCGCCGGGCAGGTCGAGCCTGCCGCTGGCGAAGTACAGCTGGTCGGTGGAGCACAGGCCGATCTCGGTGACCTTCGCGCCGCGCGAGGCGGCACCACGGGCGAAGGCCCGGGACAGGCCCGGCGAGGAGGGCCGCATGTCGTGGCCCGTCACGATCGCGTCGGCGCCGGTCACGGTCACGAAGGCCGCGCCGAAGAGCTCGGCGAGCGGCTCGCCCCATTGGTCGGGGACGACACCGCGGACGTCGTACGCCTTCACGAGCTGGGAGAGGTCGGTCACCGCATGTGCTCCGCTCTGGAATCCGGTTGCCGGTGGATGGATCGTGGCAAGAGCCAACCTACCGGGGCGGATCCGAACGGGCCGACGCGGATGCCGCGCGAGCGCGGGCCGGGGGTGGACGGCGGGGGCGCCTGTTCTTCGGGGGGCGGCCACCACCAGCCGGACCACCGCCAAGGAATGGGACGGGTGGGGCGTGGGTGCCTGCCGGGGGCCGGGCAGGTCGGGTGGTGGAGCGTGCCGACGCCCGGGGTACCGGCGGGGAGTCCGGCCGGGGACGTCAGGAGTCGGGGGAGCGGAGGACGCGGAGGTGGCCGCGGCGGGCGATCTCCATGGGGTCGCCGCCTCGGCCGTTGGTGCCGTTGCCCTCGCGTTCCTGGGGGCGGGCGGCCTCGCGCACGGCGTTAGCGAGCGCTTCGAGGTCGTCGCCGCTGGGGCGGGTGGGGCCGGTGTCGGTGGCGAGCCGTACGACTTCCCAGCCGCGGGGGGCGGTGAGGCGCTCGGAGTGCTCGGAGCACAGGTCGTAGCAGTGGGGTTCCGCGTAGGTGGCGAGCGGTCCGAGGACGGCGGTGGAGTCCGCGTAGACGTACGTCAGCGTCGCGACGGCGGGACGGCCACACGCGGTGCGCGAACAGCGACGTACAAGGCTCACGACGTTGGACGGTACCGCACTCTTGAGCGGGCCGCGACGACTCCCCAGGAGCTCACCCCGTCGTGTCGTCCGGGTTGGCCGGGAAGGTCCGACCTGCGCCCGAGGCAGCTGACCTGCGAAGGGCCGGAAATGTGCGGATGCCCCGGCGGGCGCATCGATCACGAATCGTCGCAAATGATGCCAACAGCGATCGGCGAAGCGGTCAGGGCAGAGGAATCGCGCGGGCTCAGGGGGTCGGCGACCGTACATTCTGCGACATCGACGGGGATGTCCCGTCCTCGTACCCCGTGGTGGTGGCAGCGGTCACGGAGCCGCATACCCGGGGCTCCCGACGGCTACTCTCAGAGGTGATGGACACCCCTTCGCCCGCACCGCGCCAACGCCACCGCGACCGACACGGCCGCGGCATGCGTGGCCCCATCGCGCCCCCGCAGGTACCGCTGGCGCGCACCCGCGCCGACGCCTTCGACGACCTCGTGCGCGACGCGGCCGACCGGCTCGAGCGGCGCTGGCCGCAGCTGGCGGAGGTGGAGTTCGCGGTGCAGGAGGTGCCCTGGCCGGTGGACGGTGCCGCCGACGGCGCCGCGGCCGACGGCCGGTTCGACGACGGGGTGCCGCTGGGGCGCCTGCTCGGCGGGCACAAGGGCAACCCGCACCGCATCGTGGTGTACCGGCGGCCGGTGGAGATCCGGGCCAAGAGCCGCGAGGAGCGGGCCCTGCTGGTGCACGACGTGGTCGTGGAGCAGGTCGCCGAGCTGCTGGGGCTGTCGCCGGAGAACGTCGACCCCCGGTACGGGGAGGGCTAGCCTCCCCGCGCCGGGGGCCGGGGCGCGGGGGCCGTCAGCGGTTCAGGATGGACAGGTCCTCTTCCGACTTCGGGACGGCGACCAGGCCGCGGTCGTCCGGCATCGTCTGGATGGTGAACATCGGGACGCCGCCCTCCGGCAGGGCGAGCATCCGCGAGGCGTAGACGGGGCCGCCCGAGGCCGGTTGCACGGTGACGGCGAAGGAGCCCTTGCCGGACGAGGGGGCGGGCGGCGACAGGACGACCGTCGTGCCGCGCTTGACCGGGACGTTCTTGGTGACGGCCTCGCCGCCCTTCGTCGAGGCGGAGGTGACGACCCGTACGGTGGCGTCGCCCTCCGGCGCGGTGAGGGCGAGCGTCGAGCCCTTGGTGCGGTTGTCGGCGGCGCTGGCGCGGTCGCCGATGGGGGCGGTGGCGGACACGAAGGCCGTCTCCTGATTGTCGCCCTTGCCGCGGGTGATCCGCAGGGTGGCGACCACGGGGGCGTCGTCGGAGGGGTCGGTCGGGCTGAGGACGAGCGAGCCGGCCTCGCCCTTGGTGACGTCGCCGAGGTCGACGGCGGTGGTCATACCGCTCTTGACGTGGACGGTCTCATGCCCGGCCGGGGTGATCTCACCGCCCGAGGAGGCGAGCCGCAGCTTGAGGTCGGCGTCGCTGTCGCCGGTCGCGAAGACCACCAGGCGCACGGAGGAGGCGTCGCCGGGGATGCCGGGCATGACGGCGCCGGCGGCGGGGTCGGTGGAGGCGGGCAGCCAGTCGCCGCCCGCCTTGGCGTCCTCGGCCTCCACGGTGGCGCCGACCCGGCCGCTGCGGGCGGTGACGTGCAGGGTGAGGGCGTCGCTCTTCTCCGTGGTGAGCGTGGAGAGCAGGACGGGCACGGTCGCGCCGGGCGGCACCGTGATGCCGTCGGTGGTGGTGGTCTTGACCTCGCCCTTGTCGCCGTAGAGCCGCAGGTCGACGACGGCCGCGGTGTCGTCCGGGTTCGTCAGGTGGACGTAGTCCTGCCGGTCGGCGCCGGTGCTGATACCGGGGAACCAGAACTCACTGTCCGGCACGGCGCAGGAGGTGCCGAGGACCGCCCGGGCCGGGCCCGCGTCGACGACCGTGGTCTGCTGCACGGTCCAGCCGGGGGCCAGCGCCCCGTCGGCGGTGCCGACGAGGGCGGGGGCGTCGGTGGCCTCGGTGACCGCGGTGACCGGCGTGCCCGCCTCCTTCAGCGGCGCGACCGGCTTGCGCTTGGCGGGGGCCTTGCCGTCCTGGCCGGCGGCGGGCAGCAGGGCGGCGGTGCCGCCGGAGCCGGCGGAGTCGCCCTTGGGCGTGAAGGCGGTGTAGGTGGTCGAGGCGAAGTCGGAGTCCGACGGCGCCGGGCAGGTCAGCGTGGACCGTTCGACGGGCAGTCGCGCCGCGCTCACGGCGGGCGCGGCGTCCGGGGTGCCCGCGCCGGAGACGGTGGCGACGCCGGCGACCGCGGCCAGGGCGGCGGTGACGCCGATCAGGGAGAGGGTGCTGCGGTTCACTGCTGGTTGCTCCCGTCGCGGCGGTAGCCGTCCGTGTCGTACGCGTCCGTGTCATAGGTGCCGTACGGGGCGTACGAGGCGTCGTAGCCCTGTTGCTGCTGGGGCTGCTGGGGCTGCTGTTCGTAGCCCTGCGGCTGCTGGGGCTCCTGTTCGTAGCCCTGCCGGTCGTAGCCGGGCTGCGGGGACTGCTGCCCGTAGCCGTACGGGTCGTAGACCTGCTCCTGCTGCTGGGCGGGCTGCTCGTAGCCGTAGCTGCTCTGGTACTCCGCGGCCCACTGCTCCTGGCCGTACGGGTCGTCCTGCTGCGGGGCGGCATAAGGGTCGTACTCGGCGTACTGCGCGTACTCGGCCTGCTCCTGCCGGGCGGGCTCGGCGGCCCGGGGCTCGTCGGGGGCGTCGTCCGCCTCCGCCTCCCCCTCGGCCTCGGCGGCGGCGCGCAGCCGGCGGGCACGTCGGCCGTCGCCGCCCTGCGACGGGATGCCGGCGCCCGCGGCGGCGAGCACGGGCTCGGGCTCCGCGTCGGGCAGGTCGTCGTCGACCTCGCGGCGCCGGCCCGGCAGGGCCATGACGACGAGCACCAGGCCGAGGAAGCCCTGGACCCACAGCCACACGGTGTGCGTGAAGGGGTCGTCGTAGACGAGGTCGAGCCGGCCGCCGTTGGCGGGGAGCCGGAAGCCCTGGGCCCAGCCGTCGACGGTGGTGGCGGTGAGTTCCTTGCCGTCGAGGGTGGCGGTCCAGCCGGGGGCGGCGCGGTCGGCGATGCGCAGCACGCGGCCGTCGGTGCCGGCGGGGACGGTGGTGTGGGCCTCGACCTTGCCGGAGGCGACGGTCACGGTGCCGGCGGGGGCCCCGGTGTCCTCACCGGAGCCGTCCTCGCCATTGCCGGAGTCCTCACCGCTGCCGGAGTCCTTGCCGCCGGAGGGCTCGACGATCGTGACGCGTGCGACGTCGTCGTCGACCCGCCACAGGGCGCTGCCGTCGGCCTGGCTGAGCCGGGACAGGCCCGGCGTGCTGTCGAGGGTGCGGCCGACCTCGCGCGGGGCGCCGCTCTGGACGAGGACGTAGCGGACGGCGTAGCCGCCGAGCTGGCTGGCCTGGTCGGCGCCGGAGCCCGCCACCAGGTTGCCGACGATCTTGGCGAGCCGGGCGTCGCCACCGTCCGCGGCGGCGATCTCGGCGTCGCCGAGGCGGGCGCCGGCGCCCCGGACGAGGGCGTACGAGACGTGGGCGGGCGTGCCCGACAGGACGAGGGTGCGGGCCTGGTCCCGGGTGGTGCTCTCCTCGGCGACGAAGGCGGGCACCTGGGTGGGGTCGCGGCGCTCCAGCGGGCCGTCGGCGCCGCCGGCCATCCAGCCGACGGCGGCGGACAGCGGCGCGAGCACGGCGGCCAGGGCGACGAGCGCGGCGACGGGCTGGCGCCAGCCGAAGCCGGAGGCGGCGAGCCGCTCCTGGGCGCGCTCGGCGCCGACCGCGGCGGCGGCCAGCAGGGCGAAGCCGTAGACGAGGGTGGCGGGGCCGGCCCAGGCGGCGGTGTTGGCGAGGACCGCGAACACCAGGCCGGTCAGGGCGCCCACCCAGGCGGTGACGATGGCCGAGCGGCGCTCGGCGCGCACCAGTGCGGCCAGCGCGGCCAGCACGATGCCCGCGAGCAGGTAGCCGCCCGTGGCGCCGGGGCCGCCGGGGTTGATCAGCAGCAGGTCGGTGGCGCCGGCCGACTGGGCGCCGAACGGCAGGCCGGCCTCGTCCAGGAAGCGGCGGGGGTGCGTGAGCAGCCCCAGCGACCAGGGCGCGAGGACCACCATGGGGGCGCCGAGCACGGCCACGGCCCGCAGGGCGAGCGGGACGAGGAGCCGGCCCTGCCCGCGCACGACGCGCGTGGCGATGGCGACGCCGGCGAGCACCAGCGCGATCAGCCAGGTGATGGGGGTGAACGCGGTCGTGACGGTCAGCAGCAGCGCGACCGCCCAGGCGGCGCGCCAGCCGGGCCGCAGCCCGCGCTCGACGGCGTCGGCGGACATCCGCAGCCCCGCGGCGGAGACGGCGGCGCGCGCCATGAGCGGCAGCAGGATCGCCAGGACGGCGGTGCCGAGCCGGCCGCCGGCGAGGGCGCCGGTGGCGGCGGGCAGGAAGGCGTACGCGACGGCGCCCCAGGCACGCAGCAGGCGGGAGTCGACCAGCGGCCGCGACACGAAGTAGGCGCTGAGGCCGGCGAGCGGCACCGAGGCGACCAGGAGCACGGTCAGGGCGAGGCCGGAGCTGCCGAGCAGGATGCTCGACAGGGTGGCCACGATCGCCAAGTACGGCGGCGCGCTCTCGGTGCTGCCGGCGCCGAGGGAGTGCCAGCCGCCGAGGTAGGAACCCCACAGGTCGGAGGCGTCGGAGGCGGCGGGCAGCAGTGCGCCGCCGGACAGCGCGCCGCCGCCGAGGAGCGCGCGGCAGGCGATGAGGGAGAAGAGCAGCAGGACGGCGAAGAGCATCGGGGCGGGCTGCCGGGCGATGCGCTTGAGCAGTGCGAACTGCTCGACGTCCATGTACTCGCCGTCGTCGTCGCCACCGCTGGGCCCGGACTCCAGGCCGCCGCCGTGGCGTCCGGCGGAGGAGGCGTCGGCGGCCGCACGGCCGGAGACGTTGCTGACGACCTGCTCGACGGTGGCCCGTACGGTCGCGCCGGGCGGCGGGAAGAGCGGCCGGAGTTCGGAGGGCGGTACGACGGCCCGGGAGCGCCGGCGGCGGGCGCCGAGGAGGCGGCCGGGGCGCAGCAGGACCGACAGCAGGCCGGTGATCTCGTCGACGGCCTGTCCGGGGACCTTGCCGACGAGGTAGGCGAGGGTGCGCAGCACGGTGCCGAGCACGACGCGCGCGAAGACGTACGGGAGCAGCGCGCCACGGGTGTTGGCCAGAAGCGTGTAGACGGCGCCCGCCTTGTCGACGCGGTGCGGGTCGACCGCGGAGCGGCCGGCGCAGTCGACGGGGCGGCGCTCGCGGGAGGCGGCCTCGGCGTGCCGCAGGACGGCGTCGGGGGCGACGAGGACGGTGTGGCCGGCGGACTGCGCGCGCCAGCAGAAGTCGACGTCGTCGCGCATGAGGGGCAGCCGGCGGTCGAATCCGCCGAGGTCCTCCCACACGTCGCGGCGCACCAGCATGCCCGCGCTGGAGACGGAGAGCACCTGGCGGACCTGGTCGTGCTGGCCCTGGTCCTGCTCGCGGCGCTCCAGGCCGGTCCAGCGGCGGCCGCTGCGGGCGATGGAGACGCCGACCTCCAGCAGCTGGCGCCGGTCGTACCAGCTGCGCAGCTTGGGGCCGATGATCGCGGCGGAGGGCGAGGAGTCGGCGACGCGCAGCAGGTGGAGGAGGGCGTCCGGGGCGGGCTCGCAGTCGTCGTGCAGGAGCCACAGCCACTGGACGGGTTCGCCGTGCGGCTGCTCGGGCTCGTCGTAGGCGTCGTCGTTCCAGGTGCGGGTGGCCGGGTCCCAGCTGCTGCGCCGTGCCAGGTAGGGCAGCTGCTCCGCGGTCAGGGGCTCGGCGGCGCGGACGCACTCGTCGACGGCGGCGCCGAAGCCGTTGCGGCGGGCGAGGTGCAGGACGCGGTGGTCGCCGAGGCTCTCGGCGAGCAGACGGGCGGAGTCGTCGCTGCTGCCGGTGTCGGCGGCGATGACGTCCTGGACCGGGCGGTCCTGGGAGACCAGGCCCGAGAGCGCGTTGGGCAGCCAGCGGGCACCGTCATGGGAGACGAGCACGGCGGTGACGACGTGGCGCGGGAACTCCGGTGCCTGGGCGGCGTATTGAGTCCCGGCTGAACTGTTCACGGACATCGAGGTTCGGGCCCCGGTTCGCTGGACTTCGGACGACGCCTTGGGCGTCTCGGACGGGCCCCCACACTAACGGTTGCGGGAGGCGGCCCTTCCGGGTCCGGGGCACATATGCCGACGAAGCCTGCCGTGACGGGCGCGAACCGGGCGGACACCGTGCGGTCGCCCTGCGGTCACCGCGCGGCTGCCGTACGGAGGGGCGTCAGACGACGCCCTTCTTCAGGCGCCGGCGCTCACGCTCGGACAGCCCGCCCCAGATGCCGAAGCGCTCGTCGTTGGCGAGGGCGTAGTCCAGGCAGTCGGAGCGGACCTCGCAGGCTAGGCAGACCTTCTTGGCCTCGCGGGTGGAGCCGCCCTTCTCGGGGAAGAAGGACTCGGGATCGGTCTGCGCGCACAGCGCGCGCTCCTGCCACCCGAGCTCTTCGTCGGCCTCTTCGGCCAGCAACAGCTGGAACAGCTCGGTCATGCGCGCCCCTCGTCTGTTTTCGCGTCCCCGTGATGTTGCCGTTACCTGCGACGGTCGAACGACACGAGTGAAATTACAAGTGTGCCGATACGGGCCAGTCAAGCCGAGATCTGCTATTGGGCCCGTTATTCACCCTGCGGAACCAAGGCCTGACAGAAAGTGTTCAAATCAGCCCAAACGTCCGCATACGTCAACCGCGGTCGCGGCCCCTGGAGGGTGGCGATCACGATGCGATCACGAAAACACAACGACGTTTCACGAGGAGACGTTCCTGCGTACCCGTGTGGTTGCGTCGGCACTTTTCCTGGGTGTTCTGCACACAAACCTTTCACCACGCCGAATAGCCGGATCAGGTGAAAGATTTACGACAAACCCGACATCAAGTTGACAGGCCGCCGGGGACCCGGTGTGCTAGAGCGCATGCCAGTGACCCACGTGCCCACCCGGACCCGCCGCCTCGGCGAGTTCCGTCGTGCCGTGGAAGCTCACTGTCGCTGTTCCAGCTGTTGCCGCTGAAGGACACTTCCCAGCCCGCACAGCCTCATGCGCATGCCTGACGCTCCTCACTTCCCGTAGGAACTCCCGCACCCATGAACAGCGACGTCTCGATCGCCGGCGACCCCCTCGCCATCCCCCACCTCCTTCCGCCTGCTCCCGCCTACCCCGGCACGGTCGCGGAATTCGCCGGACTGGCGCGCAAGATCGCGGCGGACCGCGCCCGTTGGGCGCCGCGCGTCCGCTACGACGCCACCACCCGCTGGTACGAACGCCTGGAGACCGGTCCCGGGTACGAGGTCTGGCTGCTCAGCTGGGTCCCCGGCCAGGGCAGCGGGCTGCACGACCACGGCCGGTCCTCGGGGGTGCTGACCGTCCTGGAGGGCGGACTGACCGAGCGCGCCCTCGGCGGCAACGGCGAGACCCGCCGTTCACTCCTGCCGGGGCACCAGCGGGTGTTCGCCCCCGGTTACGTCCACGAGGTGGTCAACGACTCCCTGGAAGGCGCGGTCAGCCTGCACGTCTACTTCCCCGGCCTGACGGAGATGACCCCGTACGCCTGCACCCCGGGGAAGCCGGCGGCCGAGGGGACGTTCGCTGGCTGACGCAGCGGGCTGACAGACTGTCCGCATGCGAATCGTGGTACTGGCCGGCGGCATCGGGGGAGCCCGTTTCCTGCGCGGTCTGAAGGCGGCGGCGCCGGAGGCGGACGTCACCGTCATCGGCAACACCGGCGACGACATCCACCTGTTCGGCCTCAAGGTCTGCCCCGACCTCGACACCGTCATGTACACCCTCGGCGGCGGGATCCACGAGGAGCAGGGCTGGGGCCGCGCCGACGAGACGTTCACGGTCAAGGACGAGCTGGCCGCCTACGGCGTCGGACCCGAGTGGTTCGGCCTGGGCGACCGCGACTTCGCGACCCACATCGTGCGCACCCAGATGATCGGCGCGGGCTACCCGCTCAGCGCGGTCACCGAGGCGCTGTGCGCGCGCTGGCAGCCAGGGGTGCGGCTGATCCCGATGACGGACGACCGGATCGAGACGCACGTCGTCGTCGACGACCCGGACGTGGGCCCCGGTGGCGGACGCAAGGCGGTCCACTTCCAGGAGTACTGGGTGCGGCTGCGGGCCTCCGTCCCGGCGTACGCGGTGCTGCCGGTCGGCGCGGAGGGCGCCAAGCCCGCGCCCGGCGTGCTCGAGGCGATCGCGGAGGCGGACGTCATCCTCTTCCCGCCGTCCAACCCGGTGGTGTCGGTCGGCACGATCCTGGCCGTGCCCGGCATCCGCGAGGCCATCGCCGAGGCGGGCGTGCCGGTGGTGGGCCTCTCCCCCATCGTCGGCGACGCACCGGTACGCGGCATGGCCGACAAGGTGCTGGCGGCGGTCGGTGTGGAGTCCACGGCGGCGGCGGTCGCCGCCCACTACGGCTCGGGGCTGCTGGACGGCTGGCTGGTCGACACGGTCGACGCCGGTTCGGTGGCGGAGGTCGAGGCCGCGGGCATCCGCTGCCGGGCCGTGCCGTTGATGATGACGGACCTGGACGCGACGGCCGCGATGGCCCGCGAGGCGCTGACGCTGGCCGGGGAGGTGCGGGCGTGATCGCGTCCTTCCGTGTGTGGACCGTCGCGGGCCTGCCCGAGGTCGGGCCCGGTGCGGACATCGCGAAGCTGATCGCGGCGAACGCGGCGGAACTGGCGGACGGCGACGTCCTGGTCGTCACCTCGAAGATCGTCAGCAAGGCGGAGGGACGCGTCGTACGCGCCGCCGACCGCGAGGCGGCGATCGACGCGGAGGCGGTGCGGCTCGTCGCGCGCCGCGGGCCGACCCGGATCGTGGAGACCCGGCACGGCTTCGTCATGGCCGCGGCCGGCGTGGACGCCTCCAACACGGCCCCCGGCACGGTGCTGCTGCTGCCCGAGGACCCGGACGCCTCCGCCCGCACGATCCGGGCGGGGGTGCGGGACGCGCTCGGCGTCAACGTCGCCGTGGTCGTCACCGACACCTTCGGGCGGCCCTGGCGCGAGGGCCTGACCGACGTCGCGATCGGCGCGGCCGGGCTGCGTGTGCTGGAGGACCTGCGGGGGGCGACGGACTCCCACGGCAACGAACTGGCCGTCACGGTCACGGCCCTGGCCGACGAGCTCGCCGCGGCCGGGGACCTGGTGAAAGGCAAGGCCACCGGGTCGCCGGTCGCCGTCGTCCGGGGTCTGGAGCGCCTGGTGCTGCCCGCGGAGGAGGACGGCGCCGGCGGCCGCGCCCTCGTCCGGCCCGCCGCCGACGACATGTTCCGGCTGGGCACTTCGGAGGCCGTGCGCGAGGCCGTCTCCCTGCGGCGCACCATCCGCGACTTCACCGACGAGCCCGTCGACGGGGCCGCCGTACGGCGCGCCGTCGCCCTCGCCGTCACCGCGCCGGCGCCGCACCACACGACGCCGTGGCGCTTCGTGCTGCTGGAGTCGGAGCAGGCGCGGGTCCGGCTGCTGGACGCCATGCGCGACGCCTGGATCGCGGACCTCCGGCGCGACGGCCGCAGCGAGGAGTCCATCGCCAAGCGGGTCCGCCGAGGCGACGTCCTGCGCAGGGCGCCGTACCTGGTGGTGCCCTGCCTGGTCGCGGACGGGGCGCACGGCTACCCGGACGCACGGCGGTCGGCGGCGGAGCGCGAGATGTTCGTGGTCGCCATGGGGGCGGCCGTGGAGAACCTCCTCGTCGCCCTGGCCGGCGAGCAGTTGGGGTCGGCGTGGGTGTCGTCCACGATGTTCTGCCGCGACGTGGTGCGCGAGGTGCTGGACCTGCCGGACGACTGGGACCCGATGGGTGCCGTCGCGATCGGCCGCCCCGCGGTGCCCCCGAAGGAGCGTCCGGGGCGGAGCGCGGAGGCGTTCATCGAGGTGCGCTAGGCGTCCTTCGGGACGGCCTGCGCCGCCGAGCCGTGCTCTGACACAGGCGTCGGTCAGTGGCCGAGAGGAAGTTCGACGTCGGCCCGGACCGTCTTGCCGGGAGACCGGTCCACGACGTCCCACCGGTCCGCCAGCGCCTCCACCAGCAGCAGGCCGCGCCCCGATTCCGCCTCCGGGCCCGGGGCGGCGGCCGGCAGGTGCGGCATCCGCTCACCGCGGGTGTCGCCGACTTCGACGCGGAGCCGCCGCGCGGTGAGGACCAGGCGGAGCTCGAAGCAGCGGCCTTGCACGCGGCCGTGGGTGACGGCGTTGGCAGCCAGTTCGGCGACGATCGCCGCGGCCCGGTCGGAGACGTCGCTGCCGCGCGGGATGCCCCACTCGCCGAGCCTGCGCAGCGTCACGTGGCGGGCGAGACGGGCCCCTGCACGGGTGGCGCTGATCAACTGCCTGAACTCGGTGGCGGGAGTGATGATTTCGGCGTTCACCTCACCGAGCGTGGCCGCCGCGCCCTACGCTGACCAGCAGCAACACCGGTACAGAACGTAGCTGTACGGATGCGCTGCGTTGCCAGTACGGATGTCCGGGAAGCGGGGACGCATGGGCGATGTCACACGCGAGGAGCGCCCGCCGCCCCCGGAGGACGCGGACGCGGCGGCCGATCTGTTCCGGGCGCTCGGCAGGCAGGTCAAACTGCTGCGCGAGCGGGCCGGGCTCACGCAGCGCGAGATGGGCGAACGCCTGGGGTACGGGGAGGAGCAGATCTCGTCGCTGGAGCGCGGCCGCCGGGTCCCGCAGCCGGAGTTCCTGGCCGCCGCGGACGAACTGCTGGGCGCGGGCGGGCTGCTGCGGGCAGCGACGGAGGACGTCGTTCGCGCCAGGGCGAAGACCCGCGTCCGGCACCCGTCATGGTTCCGGGACTACGCGCGCCTGGAAGCGGAGGCGGTGGAGCTGCACTTCTACAGCAATCAGATCGTCCCCGGGCTGCTGCAGGCGGAGGAATACGCACGGGCTGTGTTCGCCATGCGCAGGCCGTTGCTGGACGACGAGACGATCGAGCGGCGGGTCACCGATCGTCTGTCACGACAAGCGGTCTTCGAACGGTGGCCCGGGCCGGTCGCGAGCTTCGTGATGGAGGAGGTCGTCCTCCAGCGTCCTCTTGGCGGGCACGCCGTACAAAAGGTCCAGCTCGAACAGCTCCTGCGCATCGGCCGCCTGCGGACCGTGGAGCTTCAGGTGATGCCGACCGACCGGGAGGAACATCCCAGCAACGACGGGGCCTTCACCTTGCTGGTCCCGAAGGAGAGGCCACAAGTGGCCTACACGGAAGTCCAGGGGTACAGCCGCCTGATCGTCGATCCGGAAGAGGTGCGTCTCATGGCATCGCGATATGGCATCCTCCGGGCACGGGCGCTCACGCCACGGGAGTCGCTGGCCCTGATCGAGAAGACGCTGGGAGAGCTATGAACACGGAGACACTCACCTGGTTCAAGAGCAGCCACAGCGGCGGCGAGGGCGGCGAATGCGTCGAGGTCGCCGTCGGGCAGGGGATCGTGCACGTGCGGGACTCCAAGGACCCGGACGGGCCGGGGCTGGACTTCACCTCCGCCGAGTGGGCCGCCTTCGTCGGCTTCGTCGCCGGGCTCTAGCGGCCGTCTGCCGGCCTCCGGGCCCCGGCCGGCGGGTGACCATGCGGTCGCGGTCGTCCCGGACCGCGTCGATCTCCCCGTCCGGCAGCGCGCCTACCGGCGCCACCAGCGGCGCGGCCGCTCGGGTGCCACGTCGTACTCGCGCGAGACCACCTCGACGCGGCGTGCGGCATGGTCCGCGCGCACGGTGTCCAGGCCCATCGTGTCGAGTTCGCGCGCGGCGGCCGCATCGGCATCGGATTCCGGGTGCAGCACCCGTACGACGACCTCGCGGGTCTCGGCGCCGAGGGCGATCGCCGAGAGCACGTCCTCCATCAGCGCGTCGGCCGTGCCCGGTTGCGCGGCGTCCGTGAGCGCCAGGTGGAGCATGAGCTGTTCCGTGCCCGTGTCCATCCAGCGGACCTCGGCGATCCACACGCACCCGATGCCGGGGAAGTCCAGGAGCCGGTCGCGGACCGTGTCGCGCAGCGCCACGGCCATCGGGTGCGTGGACCAGCTGTACCTCACGGTGCGCTCGCTCGTCAGGCGCATGCCCCGGCTGCGCAGGGTGTGTGCCACCAGGGCGAAGGGAACCGTGGCCCAGCCGTGTTCGGAGAAGACGGCGAGCGCTTCGGTGTTGGTGTGCTTCTGGATGTCCATCAGGCGCGTCACGTCGCAATGAAGGGCGGCGGCGGCTTCGGGCCGGCGTTGGTGACAACACGCCTCGCTGACGTAACCGGGCAGCACGGGATCCCCGTCCTGCCCCTTCATGAAGATCACCGAGCCGTTGTCGCCCACGGGGACGAACACGCCGAAATCGATGACGGCGGCGAGCAGTTGCTCCGCCTCCTCCTCCGGCTTCCGGCGGTCGAGTATGTCGGCGAGGGCGGCGTTCGTGGTCGTCACCCGCAGAGTGTAGGGCGGCGTCCCGCGCGTCAGAGCGGGACGATGTTGCCCGGGGCCATGCGGGGGGCGCGGCGTGGGGGGCGGCGGCCGGTGAGGAGGATGAGCCGGGCGGCGCGGTGGCGCTGGCCGGCGTAGGGCTCCAGCAGCTCCAGCATGGTGGCGTCGTCCGTGCGGTGGGCGCCGGTGAGGGCGTAGCCGACGGTGTGCGGCAGGTGGAGGTCGCCGACGGTGACCGCGTCCGGGTCGCCGTTGCTGCGCTGCAGGGTCTCGGCGGCCGTCCAGGGGCCGATGCCGGGGACGGCCTGGAGCCGGGCGAGGGCGTCGGCGGGGGCGAGGGCGGTGGCCTGCTCCATGCGGGCGGCGGCGCGGGCGGCGCGGACCGCGGCGGCGGAGCGCTTGCCGTCCACGTTGGCGCGGTGCCACTCCCAGGAGGGGATCATGGCCCAGCCGCGGGCGTCGGGCATGACCCGCATGCGCAGTTCCTCGCCGGGGCCGGGGGCGGGCTCGCCGAAGCGCCACAGCAGGACCCGCCACGAGCGGTAGGCCTCGTCGGAGGTGACCTTCTGCTCCAGGATCGCCGGGACGAGGGACTCCAGCACCAGTCCGGTACGGGTCAGCCGCAGGCCGGGGTTGCGGCGGTGGGCCTCGTGGACGACGCGGTGCCGGGCGGTGAAGGCGGCGGGGTCGTCGGTGTCGCCGAGCAGCCCGGGGAGGCCGTCCAGCAGCCATTCGGCGCCGG
This sequence comes from Streptomyces sp. NPDC005722, assembly GCF_040630935.1. NCBI lineage: Bacteria > Bacillati > Actinomycetota > Actinomycetes > Kitasatosporales > Streptomycetaceae > Streptomyces > Streptomyces sp. NPDC005722. Next base: position 197,721 of record NZ_JBEXYN010000010.1, on the reverse strand, counting down.
GGCCCCACGCCTCGGCCTCGACCTCGCCGCCGGAGGGGCGGGCGATGCGCAGGGTGCCGGGGCCCTCGGGGGTGCGTGAGGCGCGGTAGACCGCGCGGTCGGCGCCGACGCGGAAGGCGGGGTCGCCCGGTCCGCGGCGCAGGGGGCCGAGCGTGAGCCCGAGGTCCAGGGGGCCGCGCGGGGTCCAGCGGCGGGTGCGGCCGGGTGTGCGGGGGCCGGGGACGCGGCCGGACGAGGCGCGGAGGAGTCGGGTCTGCTCGGGATGCACCCTCCGAGCGTACGGCGTGGGCCGCCGGGCTTCGGGACTTTCCGGCCGCCGGGGCCGCCGGCTCCGAGGGCACGGGCCCCGGGCCCCCCGGCCGGTGGGCGGGACGCGCCCACCGGCCGGGCGCACGGCGGCTACTGGTCGGAGGAGAAGCGGACCGCGCCGTCCGGGATGACCGCGCCGCACCAGATGCGCACCCCGTGCCGCAGTTCGTTGTCGGCGCCGATGCGTGCGGCGTCGCCGATGACCGATCCGTGGACGACGGTGCGCTCCCCGATGACCGCCCCGGCGCCGATGAGGGAGTCCACGACCGTCGCGCCGGGGTGCACGACGGCGCCGGCCAGGACGGTGCTGCCCTCGACGACCGCCCCGGAACCGATGACGGCGCCCGCGGAGACGGCGGTGCCGCCGGTGAGCTTGGCGTCGTCGGCGATCCGGGCGCCCTCCAGGACGAGGCGTTCGCCGCAGCGGCCCGGGACGGCCGGGGAGGGCGCGTGGCCGAGGACGAGGTCGGCGGAGCCGCGGACGAAGGCGTGCGGGGTGCCGAGGTCGAGCCAGTACGTGGAGTCGACCATGCCCTGCAGGTGGGCGCCGTCGGCCAGCAGGCCGGGGAAGGTCTCGCGCTCGACGGAGACCGGGCGGCCGGTGGGGATGGAGTCGATGACGGAGCGGTCGAAGACGTAGGCGCCCGCGTTGATCTGGTCGGTGACGATCTCCTCGGGCGTCTCCGGCTTCTCCAGGAACGCGGTGACGCGTCCGGTGGCGTCGGTCGGCACGAGCCCGAAGGCCCGCGGGTCCTCGACCCGGGTCAGGTGGAGGGAGACGTCGGCGCCGGAGTCGCGGTGGGTGGCGACGAGGCCGGCGATGTCGAGGCCGGTGAGGATGTCCCCGTTGAAGACGAGGACCGGGTCGCCGGGGGCGGAGTCCAGGCGGTCCGCCACGTTGCGGATGGCGCCGCCGGTGCCGAGCGGCTCGTCCTCGGTGACGTACTCCAGGCGCAGCCCCAGGGCCGACCCGTCGCCGAAGTGCGGCTCGAAGACCTCGGCCAGGTAGGAGGTCGCCAGGACGATGTGCTCGACGCCCGCCGCGCGCGCCCTGGCCAGTTGGTGGGTGAGGAACGGGACACCGGCCGCGGGGACCATCGGCTTGGGGGTGTGCACCGTCAGGGGGCGCAGCCTGGTGCCCTTGCCGCCGACCAAGAGGATCGCTTCAGTCACCTGTGTTTGTCTCCGCTTCCTGGCGGGCCGAACGAATGAGCGGCCAATCCTATGCAGGGTGCGATCAGCGGCCCTGGAGCCCCGCCGCGGTGCGGCGGATGATGCCGAGATCGTCGTACAACACCGTTCCTGGGCATTGCGTGTTGAATCCGTCCCGGTGGCCCGAGATGACGTTCATGTGGACACGTGTGCCCTTCGGGTACCTGTTGCTCCCTCCGGACACCAGATAGGTCATGCCCTCCGGGTTGCGGCCGTAAATTCCGAGTTTCCACGCGGCGAGCCGGGCGACGGCCGACAGGGCCTCGGCGCTGGGCCGTTCCTCGGAGTAGTCGCCGAGCACCGCGATGCCCATGGTGTGCTCGTTGAAGCCGAGGGTGTGCGCGCCGAAGACGGCCTTGGAGACGCCGCCGCTCCGGCCTTCGTAGATGTTTCCGCACTTGTCGACGAGGAAGTTGTAGCCGATGTCGCGCCAGCCGCTGCTCTTGACGTGGTAGCGGTAGATACCGCGGATGACGGAGGGCGAGTCGGAGCACTCGTAGTCGTTGCCGGTGGCGGTGTGGTGGACGAAGATCGCGCTGACGGCATCCGTGAACTCGGATTCCTCGTTGCGCAGTTGCTCGTCCGCGCCCCAGCCGAACCGGGTGACGATGCGGGGGCGCGCGCCGGTGAAGCGCTGCCCGGTGAGGGCCTCGGTCTGGGACCGGCTGAGCTCGGGCACGAAGGGGGACTCGACCGGGGTGCCCGTGGTGTCGCCCGGGTCGGCCGCGGTGTCGGTGGTGGTGCCGTCCTGCGGGCGACCTCCGCCGAGCGGGTCGCCGGCCTCGCTGGGTCCGACGCCGTCGAAGGGGTCGCCGTCCTCGGCGGGACCGGCACCCTCACCGGGGCCGATACCGGCGAAGGGGTCGCCGCCGGAGGGGCCGGGGACGGAGGGGACGCCGCCGACGGAGGGGCCGCCTGTCGTGACGTCACCGCCCGGGCCCGTGCCTCCCGGCCCGGCGGGGCCGGGGTCGAGGGCGGCATCGGGGTCGAGGTAGCTGCCACCCAGGTCACCGCCGAGGTCACCGCCGAGGTCACCGCCGAGGTCACCACCCACGTCACCGCCGGGACCGTCACCGGGGCCGTCGCCCGGTGCGTCCCCGGGGTCGACCATGTCCACCCGCAGCCCCTTGGGCAGGCCGGGCTGCACCCCGCGCCTGCCGCCGGTGGGGGCCTCGGGCACGACCCGCACCTCGATCCCGTCGGAACGGCCCACCCACAGGGGGACGGTCGAGCCGCGCACCGCGGGGGCCGAGCCCTCGGCCGAGCCGGCGTCGGGGGCGTCGTCGTTGTGCGCCTCGACGGTGCGCCAGTTCGACCACCGGCCGGTGCCGAGGGCGCGGGTCCTGACCTGGACGGTGCCGCGCAGGTCGGTGCCGACGTCGTCCCAGGTGATGCCGATCATGGAGAACGGACGTACGGCACGGGCGGGCAGCCCCTGGGAGAGCGGGGCGCCGACGACACGGCCGGACGTGGCGAGCGGGCCCAGCGCGAGGGTGCGGGTGGCGCCGGGGGGAGTGTCGGAGGCGGCCGCCCGCGCCGGCGCGCTGGTGGCGGTGGCGCCGGAGGGGAAGGCGAGCGGCAGGGCGAGAGCAGCCATGCACGCCGCGGAGATCGACGTCGCAAGAAGTGCACGCATGGGAAGAACGGTTGCATAAGCCCCCAGAACGCGCAGCCGGGATCTGACGGACCGTCCTCTTCTGCCGGGCCCTCAGCGCCGCCCGGGACGCCGCCGCCTGACGTAGCCTGGGCCGCGTGACAGCGACTGCCCGTACACCCGCCGACCTGCTGCGTTCCGCGCTCGCGGCGGACCCCGCCCGGCCCCTGGTCACCTTCTACGACGACGCCACCGGCGAACGCGTCGAACTGTCGGTGGCCACCTTCGGCAACTGGGTGGCCAAGACCGCCAACCTCATCCAGGACGAACTGGGCGCCCAGCCGGGTGACCGCGCGGCACTGCTGCTGCCGGCGCACTGGCAGACCGCGGTATGGGTGCTCGCCTGCTTCTCCACCGGCGTGGTCGTGGTGCCCGGCGGCGACCCGGGCGGTGCCGACCTGGTGGTGTCCGGCCCGGACACGCTGGAGGCGGCCCGCGCCTGCTCCGGCGAGCGGGTCGCGCTGGCGCTGCGCCCGCTGGGCGGCCGGTTCCCGCAGCCCCCCGAGGGTTTCCTGGACTACGCGGTCGAGGTGCCGTCGCAGGGCGACCGCTTCGTCCCGTACGCGCCGGTGGACGCCGGCGCGCCGGCGCTGGAGCTGCCGGACGGGGAGGAGCTCACCGGCGCGGAGGTGGTCGGGCGGGCCCGGTCCTCCGCCTCGGCCCTGGGCCTGACGGCCGGGGCGCGGCTGCTGTCGGGCCGGTCGTACGAGGACTGGGACGGGCTGGCCGCGGGGCTGCTGGCGCCGCTGGCGGCGGACGCCTCCGTGGTGCTCTGCCGCAACCTGGACCGGCTGCCCCCCGCCGACCTGGACAAGCGCCGGGAGAGCGAGCGGGTGACCCACGTGGCGTAGCCGGGCGCCCGGCCACCGTCTTCGGCCGCCTCGGACGGAATTGAACAACTCCGCACAACCGAGGACGGGACTGGACGGTCTTTATAGGTGACCTGATCATCAGTAGCACCTGTAAGGACGGGCCCGGACGTGACCACGCCAGCCGATTCGCCGGAAGCCGAGGGCACCCCTCCCGCCGAGGCCCCAGCGGCCGAGGCCCCATCCACCCACACCCCGGAAGCCGGCACCCCGCAGAGCGACAGCCCGGAGCGCGACACCCCACCCGCCGAGGCCGCACCGAGGAAACGCCGCCGCACCTGGCTGCGCGTCCTCGGGGTGGTCGTCTCCCTGGTGCTGCTCGCCGGGGCCGGGGTCTCCTGGTACGTCTACAAGCAGCTCGACGGGAACATCCGGACGGACACGGACACCGCCCACGAGCTGATGCGGGTGCAGTCCGAGCGGCCGACGGTGCTGCCCGAGGCGACCACCGCCGAGAACATCCTGCTCCTGGGCTCGGACGACCGCGGCAACGGCAACGGCAAGTACGGCCAGGACACCGGCACCCAGCGCTCGGACACCGCGATACTCCTGCACCTGGCCGCCGACCGGCAGACCGCGACGGCGGTCAGCCTGCCGCGTGACCTCATGGTCGACATCCCCTCGTGCCGGCGGGCCGACGGCAGCATGACGAACCCCCAGTTCGCGCAGTTCAACTGGGCGTTCGAGTTCGGGGGCGCGGCCTGCACGATCCGCACGGTGGAGAAGCTGACCGGGATCCGCGTCGACCACCACCTCGTGGTGGACTTCAACGGCTTCAAGAAGATGGTCGACGCGGTCGACGGCGTCGAGGTCTGCGTCCCGCACGCCGTGCACGACCAGGACGCGCACCTGGACCTGGAGGCCGGGCGCCAGGTGCTGCGCGGCGAACAGGCCCTCGGTTACGTCCGCGCCCGCAAGGGCATCGGCGACGGCAGCGACACCCAGCGGATGGACCGCCAGCAGCAGTTCCTCGCCTCCCTGGTGCAGAAGGTCGACTCCACGGGGGTGTTGCTCAACCCCGCCAAGCTCTACCCGCTGCTGGACGCCGCGACCTCCTCGCTCACCGCGGACGAGGGCCTGGACTCGCTGGCCGAGCTGTACGAACTGGCGCAGAGCCTGCGCAAGACGCCCACGGACCAGGTGCGTTTCCTCACCGTGCCGCGGCGCCCCTACACCGCGGACCCCAACCGTGACGAACTGGTGCAGCCCGCCTCGGACGAACTGTTCACGACGCTGCGCGAGGACGGGCAGGTGACGGTCGAGGGCGACGGGGACTCCGGCTCGGGCTCGCCCCGTCCGACGGACGGCGGAACCTCCACCGCCCCTCCGGCATCTCCTACACCGTCGGGCTCGGCGAGTGCGTCCCCGTCGTACCGCGGCACCACCGCCGACCGCGACGTGTGCGGCGGCAGTGGGGATTGAACAGTTTGTCCAGGTGTAGGGGAGCGGAATTTGTCAGCGGCGGGCGTAGACGCTGAACTGTGGGGTTAGTGTGAGCGATCCGGCCTGTTGCAGCGGCCGAGACGGAGGACTCGATCGACCGTGGACACGCAAGGCCGTAGGCACGTCGACCCGGCGGATCAGTGGGTTTTCGATCCCGAGACGGGCAGCTACCAGTTGCGGCTCGACCCCCCGCAGCAGGCGGAGCGAGCCGTTCCCGCGCAGGGGACGGGCCGGCGGGCACAGCGCGTCCAGCCACAGGGCGGCGACCGCGCACGACAGGGCCGTTCCGGCGCCGAGGGCGAGGGCCGCGCCGCCGAGGGCGGCCGCTCCGCCGAAGGCGGCTCCAGGGCGGCGGGCGGCGGCCGCGCGGCGGGCAACGGCCGTACGACGGGGCCCGGAAGGGCGGCCGGCGGCGGCCGTGCGGCCGCCCGGGCCGAGGGTGGCGGCCGTGCGGCCGCACGCACCAGCCGGCGTCGTCCCAAGGCCCGGAAGTCGGCGAAGAAGCGGGCCCTGATCTGGACGGCCGGCACGCTGGGCGTCGTCATCATCGCGGCCTGCGTGGGCGTCTACGCCCTGTACCAGCAGCTCAACGGCAACATCAACGCGATCGACCCGGGCATCGGCTCCAAGAACGCCACGTCCACCGGTCCGGTCAACATCCTCGTCATCGGCACCGACAGCCGGCAGGGCCTGAAGGGCAAGTACGGCGACGCGGCCAACGTCGGCCACGCCGACACCACGATCCTCTTCCACGTCTCCAAGGACCGCTCCAACGCGACGGCGCTGAGCATCCCGCGTGACATCATCACCGACATCCCGGACTGCCCGACGAAGCAGCCCGACGGCTCCACGAAGATCATCCCGGCGGAGAGCGACGTCCGGTTCAACACCAGCCTGGGCCAGTACGGCCGCGACCCGGGCTGCACGATGCGGACCGTCAAGGCGCTGACCGGCATCACCCCCGACCATTTCATGATGGCCAACTTCGACGCGGTGAAGGACCTGTCGACGGCGGTCGGCGGCGTCGAGGTGTGCCTGGCCAAGGACATCGACGACCCGGACTCGCACCTGAAGCTGGCCAAGGGACGGCACACCGTCGCGGGCGAGCAGGCGCTGGCCTTCGTCCGCACCCGGCACAGCGTCGGCTTCGGCGGCGACCTGAGCCGCATCGAACTGCAGCAGCAGTTCCTCAGTTCGATGATGCGCAAGATGAAGTCGGGCGACACGCTGACCAGTCCGACCAAGCTGCTCAAGCTGGCGAACACCGCGACGAAGGCGCTCACCGTCGACACCGGCATCGGCAGCGTGACCAAGCTGAGCGAGCTCGCCAAGGACCTGAGCCGGGTCAACACCAAGAACATCACCTTCGCGACGGTGCCGGTCATAGACAACCCCGCCGAGAAGGTGCACACCACGGTGGTGCTGGACGAGACCAAGGCGCCGCAGCTGTTCAGCATGGTGAAGGACGACATCTCGCTCACCGAGGTGAAGAAGAAGCAGAAGGCGTCCGAGGCGGCCAAGCTCAAGGGCCCCAAGGCCGACCCGATCGACGTCCGGGTCGAGGTGTTCAACGGCAGCGGGGTCTTCGGCGCCGCCCAGGACACCGTCAACTGGCTGCAGAACGACGAGGGCGTCAGCCGCTCCACCAACGGCGGCAACGCGCCCGCCGAGGTGAAGAAGACGACGCTGGAGTACGCGCCCAACCAGGCCGACCAGGCACGGCGGCTGGCCGAGATGATGGGGCTGCCGGCCTCGGCGCTCCAGCAGGGCACCGAGGACGCCGCTCCGCGCGCCAACATGACCCTCACCCTCGGGAAGGACTTCAAGCAGGCCGGCACGCCGATCGCCGCGCCGACGAAGGCCCCCGAGGGCATCCAGAAGGTCGAGGCCGACGACAAGAGCGTGTGCGCCAAGTAGCCGCCCGTTGAGGGCACGAGGGCCGACAGAGGTGGCAGGGTGGGTACCGGACGATGACGGACAGTCGTGTGCGCGATCTCGGCTGGGACGACAGCCTCTACGACGACCACCCGCGGGACGGGGCGGCGGAGCGGGGCACGGACACGGCGCGGTCCCCGCACACGGACCCCGCGGGTGACCGCGACGGCGACGGGCGCCGCGGAGGGCCGCGGCCGGCGAAGCGCGGACGCCGGGTCCTTAAGTGGACCGCGACCGGTCTCGCGGTGGTCGTCCTCGGGACGGCGGGCGCCGCCTACGCGTACTACGAGCACCTGAGCGACAACATCCGCAAGGGCAAGCGGAACAGCGGCGACAGCGACGTGGCGAAGGCGCCGACGAACGCGCTGAACGTCCTGCTGCTGGGCGCCGACGGCCGCAACTCCGAGGAGAACCTGAAGCTGGGCGGCGCCAAGTACACCAAGGGCGACCCGCCCCGCGCCGACGTGATCATGCTGCTGCACGTCTCCGCCGACCGCAGCAACATGTCCGTGGTGAGCATCCCGCGCGACACCCGGGTGCCGATCCCGGCGTGCACCGACCCGACGACGGGCAAGAAGTACGCCGCCACCACGCACGCGATCATCAACGAGAGCCTGGCCCGCGGCGGTCCCGGGTGCACGCTCGCCACCGTGCAGAACCTCACCAAGGTCTACATCGACCACTGGATGATGATCGACTTCGCGGGCGTGGTGAAGATGGCCGACGCGATCGGCGGCGTCGACGTCTGTGTGAAGCAGCCCGTGTGGGACCACCCGACCCCGCAGCAGCCGGGAGGGTCGGGGCTGAAGCTGAAGGCGGGCCGGCAGAAGATCACCGGCAAGACGGCGCTGCAGTGGCTGCGTACCCGGCACGCCTTCGAGAGCGACCTCGGGCGCGCCCAGGCGCAGCACATGTACATGAACTCGATGGTGCGCGAGTTGCGCTCGCAGAACGTGTTCACCGACGGCGGACGGCTGCGGGACCTCGCCGAGGCCGCGACCAAGGCGCTGCAGGTGTCGGAGGAGATAGGGACACCGAAGGAGCTCCTCAACCTCGGCATGCAGCTCAAGAGCGTGCCGTCGGACCGGATCACCATGCTGACCATGCCGCCGGTCACGGACACCGAGAACGACCAGCACTACATGCCGGACCCGGTGGCCGCCCCCAAGGTGTGGTCGCGGCTGGTCCATGACGTCGCCTTCGACGACAAGGGGAAGAAGAAGCCGAAGGAGAGGACCGAGCCGTCCGAGCCGTCCGGGCCGGCCGCCCGGCCCGCCGCGGACATCCCGGTGACGGTCGTGAACGGCACCGCCGGCGACGCCACGGGGATTCCGGTCAACGGCCGGGCGCGAGCCCTGGCCGGGGTGCTGGCTCAGTCCGGCTTCGGCCGGGCGACGGCGGACGGCACGGCGCAGCCGACGGCGGCCACCGTCGTCGAGTACCCGGCCGCCGAGGGCGCGCAGGGCCGCTCGGACGCGCTCGCCGTGGCGAAGGCGCTCGGGCTCCCCGGCGGCGCTGTGAAGGAATCCTCACATGTCGGCTCCGTCACACTCGTCGTGGGCGCCGACTGGCGCGACGGGACGGCGTTCCAGGGTGCCGCCGACGACGGCGGAACGCTGCCCAAGAGCGCCGGGGCCCTCAACGGAGCGAATGATTCAGCCTGCATGGACGTGTACAGGCCATATCGCTGGGATCCCGGTTTGGGGTAATGCGCACGTTCGCTTTGCACAGGCGATAAGAAACCAAAGCCTTGACCCCGTCGCGGTTTATGTATCGTGACCTCCAACCATTCGCGAGCAGGGCTGTTCCGGTTCCACAGGACTTCGACAGTCGCACAGCTGAACATCACCCGATCCGAGCGCCGCGGCGCAGCCGGTGACCGTAGTGACCAGCGCGTCATGGGAGGGCCCACATGCGCCACGGCAGCATCCCCGGGGGGCGGAACGTCCCCTTCGATCCTCGCGAACCCGGATGGGGCGACGCTCCGTACGGGAACGGTCACGGACAGCCGTACGTGCCGCAGCAGCCGACTCCGCACCCGCATCCGACGGTTCCGCAGCAGCCGCAGCGCGGCGGCTACCGCCCCGAGGAGCCGCAGCGCGGCGCCGGGTACCCGCCGCAGGATCCGTACGCGCCCTACCAGCCGGGCGGCCAGGACACGGCGGGCCATGAGGCCGGGGGCTACGGCGACGACGGCCACGGGGCCGGTTACGGCGCCTACGAGGACTACGCGGACGACGGCGGGTCCACCGGCACCCTGACCGCGACGCAGGGCGACGGCGCGGACGACGACGGACACGACGGCCAGGACGGCGGCGGCCGCCGCGGGAACCGCCGCCGCAAGAAGGGCAAGAGGCGCGCCCTGCGCTGGGTGGCGATCGTCACGTCGGTGGCGATACTCGGGACGGCCGGCGCCGCTTACGCGTACTACCAGCACCTCAACGCGAACATCAAGAAGGACGCGCTCAACCTCGGCGACAGCCAGGCCGCCAAGAGCAAGGCGAACGCGGCCGGCCAGACCCCGCTGAACATCCTCCTCCTCGGTTCCGACAGCCGGGCCTCCAAGGCGAACCAGAAGCTCGGCGGTGCGAAGGCCGACGCGGACCGCAAACCGCTCGCCGACGTCCAGATGCTGCTGCACGTCTCGGCCGACCGCAGCAACATGACCGTGGTCAGCATCCCGCGCGACACCCGGGTCACCATCCCCAAGTGCACCGACCCGGACGACGGGCGCGTCTACCCCGAGACGACGACGGAGACCATCAACACGAGCCTCCAGCACGGCGGTCCCGGCTGCACCGTGGCCACCTGGGAGAAGCTCACGGACATATCCATCGACCACTTCATGATGATCGACTTCGCCGGCGTGGTGTCCATGGCCGACGCGGTCGGCGGCGTCCCGGTCTGCGTCAAGGGCAACGTCTGGGACCGCAAGTCCGGGCTCAAGCTCACCAAGGGCGACCACACCATCAAGGGCCAGCAGGCCCTCCAGTGGCTCCGTACCCGGCACGGCTTCGAGGACGGCAGCGACATCGGCCGTACCCACGCCCAGCACATGTACATGAACGCGATGGTGCGCCAGCTGAAGTCGGGGACGAAGCTCACCGACCCCGGCAAGCTGACCGGTCTGGCGGAGGCCGCCACCAAGGCGCTGACCGTCGACACCGGCCTCGGCACCGTCAAGAAGCTCTACGACATGGGCAACGACCTCAAGGGCGTGCCCACCGACCGCATCACCATGACGACGATGCCGTGGGGCGCCGACCCGGAGAACCCGACCGCGCACGTCGTGCCGACCGGTGCGGCGGGCAAGCTCTTCACGCTGCTCCGCAACGACCAGGCCGTGGACGGCAAGGCCGCCAAGAAGAAGAAGACCGACAAGTCCACCGCCACCGCGAAGGCCTCGCCCAAGGGCGAGATCGCGGTGACCGTCCAGAACGGCACCGGCAGCGCCTCGACGCCCGCCGTCTCCGGCCGGGCGGGCGCGGTCACGGAGGAGCTGAAGTCGCTGGGCTTCACCCAGGCCGAGGCCGACTCCACGCCGCAGTCGCAGTCCGGCAGCACGATCACCTACGCGAGCGACGACGACAAGGCGAACGCCCTGGCCGTCGCGAAGGCGCTGAAGCTGCCCGCCGGCGTGGTGAAGAAGTCCTCCTCCGCCGAGGGCGTCACGCTGGTGATCGGCGCCGACTGGACGACCGGGTCGACGTACCCGGCGGCCAGCAGCACCGACACCAAGGAGGTGCTGGACAGCGCGAGCGCGCTCAACGCCTCCGACGACTCGGCGTGCATGAAGGTGAACTCCTACTACAGCTGGTAGGGGTCCGCCCCCGGCCTCACGCGTCGGCCGCCGCCCGCACCGCGGGGCGGCGGCTGGCGATGACCCGCCGGGCGAGCGACCGCGGGCTGGTCAGGAAGCCGAAGCCCCAGGACATGTGCATGGTGGCGAGCGCCACCGGGATCCGCAGCCGGGCGCCGGCGGACAGCCCCTTGCCGGCCGGGAGCGAGCCCAGCGCGATGGCCGCGAGGTAGCCGCCGGGGACGACGAAGCCGAGCGGGTTGACCGCGGCACCGACCACCACGCCGGCCGCGATGGCCACCACGGCGACCGGGGCGGCGAGGTAGCGCAGGTTGACCGAGCCCTGGTGGTAGCGGGTGACGACGCGGCGCCAGCGCCCGTAGTCCTTGTACTGCTTGGCCAGCGCGCGGACGCTGGGCCGCGGGCGGTAGGAGACGCGCAGCTCGGGGGAGAACCAGATCAGGCCGCCGGCCTCGCGGATGCGGTAGTTCAGCTCCCAGTCCTGGGCGCGGATGAACTCCTCGTTGTAGCCGCCCTGCTGCTCCAGCACCTCGCGGCGGAAGACCCCCAGGTAGACGGTGTCGGCGGGGGCGGCGGCGCCCCCGGTGTGGAAGGCCGCGTTGCCGACGCCGATCTTCGAGGTCATGGCGGCGGCGACGGCGCGCTCCCAGTCGTTCTCGCCCTCGGCGTGCATGATGCCGCCGACGTTGACCGCGCCGGTCTCCTCCAGCAGCCGCACCGCGGTCTTGATGTAGTCGGGCGAGAGCATGCCGTGGCCGTCGACCCGCACCACGACGGGGTGCCGGGAGGCCTTGATGGCGGCGTTCAGTGCGGCGGGGGTGCGGCCGGTGGGGTTGGGCACCGTGTGGACGCGGGGGTCCTCGCGCACCAGCTCCGCGGCGATCTCGTCCGTGCGGTCCGTGGAGGGGCCGAGGGCGATGACCACCTCGAGTTCGCCCGCGTAGTCCTGCTCGAGGATGTGGCGGACGGAGTTTCGCAGGTGCCGCTCCTCGTCGAGCACCGGCATGATCACGGAGACGGCGGGCAGCACGTGGGGGGTCGCAGCGTTCACAGCCGCACACGTTACCGCGAACGGATGATAGGAGCGCGTGCGGCCGGGCGGGGCTCGTCCCGTACGACGGTATGACTCCTTAGCGTGACTGCATGACCGTCGCTCGTCGCCGTCAGCAGCCCGCCGCAGCCGCCCGCCGGACCCGGAAGCGGACGCCCGTGCGCCGTGGGATGCGCGTCCTCGGTGCCCTCTCGCTGGGCATCCTGACCGCCAGCGGGATCGGGCACGCCGTCCTGGGGCACATGGACGACCGCCTGGAGCGGGTGGACGCCTTCGCCGGGATGAAGAACCGGCCCAGCCCCGCCAAGGGCACCAACTTCCTCCTCGTCGGCACGGACGTGCGCCGCGGGCTGACCCAGGCGCAGCGCACGGCGCTGCGGCTGGGCGGGGAGCCCTGCGACTGCACCGACACCATGATGCTGGCGCACCTGTCGCGGGACGGCAGGCGGGTCAGCGTGGTCGCGCTGCCGCGGGACTCGTACGCGGAGCTGCCCCGGGCGGGCAAGCTGAAGTGGGCCTGGGGGGTGGGCGGCCCGGGGCTCGCCGTCGGCACGGTCGAGAAGATGACCGGGCTCAAGATCGACCACTACGCCGAGTTCGACTTCGGTTCGTTCATGAGGACCGTCGACCGGATCGGCGGCGTCGACCTCTGCTTCGCCCGTCCGCTCAGCGACCCCGTGACGGGACTCGAACTGCCCGCGGGCACGGTGCGCGCGGACGGCGGCACGGCGCTGCGCTACGTGCGCTCCGGTCACCTCCCCGGCAGCCCCGACCTGCCGCGGATGCAGAACCAGCAGCGGTTCCTGGCGGCCCTGGTCCGCCGGGTCACCGACATCGGGCTGCTGCAGAACCCCGTGAAGCTCGACCAGGTGGCCAAGGCCGCGCTCGGTTCGGTGCGCGCGGACCGGCAGACCAAGCCGGACGACCTGATCGCCCTCGCTACCGGGCTGCGCGGCGGCTTCGGTGCCCGCTCGGTGGAGTACGCCACGGTGCCGGTGGACGCCACGCCGTTCCGGGTGCAGGGGGTGGGGACGACCCTGCGCTGGGACGTGAAGGGCGCGAAGCGGATCTTCGACGCGCTGCGCGAGGACCGGCCGCTCACCGGCCCGGACGGCGGCCCCCTGGTGAAGCCCAGCCCGCCGGCGCCCGAGCCCGAGCGGGTCGACGTGCCGCCCAAGTCGATCCGCGTCCAGGTCAACAACGGGACGACGGTCAACGGGCTGGGGGCGCGGGTGGACAAGGAACTGCGCCACCTGGGCTTCCGCACCACCGGTACGCCCGGCAACACCGTCCGGCACGACGCGGAGTACACCGTCATCCACTACGACCCGGGCTGGGACCGCTCCGCCAAGGCCCTGGGAACGGCCCTGCCGTACGCGGAACTGCGCCCGGTCTCCGGGCTGGGGCCGACGCTGCGGATCACCGTGGGCGCGGACTACGACGGGCTGACCCCGGTGCGGGCCGGCGAGCCGGACCCGCCGCCGGCGCCGCCGGTGGAGATCCCGCCGACGCGCGGCGACCGCGTGCTGTGCGGCTGACGGCGGCCGGTGGGCCCGTGCCGCCGAGGGCGGACGAGCGGGCGGGCCCCGTCAGTCGTCGAAGCCGTCGGCGGCGCGCTTCTCGCGCAGCTCCATGATCGCCCGGCGGCGGGCGAGCCGGTGCGTGCGGCGAATCTGCGCCTCCTGCAGACGGCGCCGGTCGCGCTCGGTCTCGGGGTCGATCTGGGGCACCCGGCGCGGCGCGCCCTCGGCGTCCACGGCCACGAAGACCAGGTAGGCGCTGGCCACCTGGGTCGCCGGACCGGACTCGTTCCAGCGCTCGGCGAGCACGCGCACGCCGACCTCCATGGAACTGCGCCCGGTCCAGTTGACCTGGGCCTGCACCTTGAGGAGGTCGCCGACCCGCACCGGTTCGAGGAAGGCCATCTCGTCCATGGCGCCGGTCACCGCGGGCCCCTCGGAGTGGCGGCCGGCGACGGCGCCCGCCGCGTCGTCCACGAGTTTCATGACGACGCCGCCGTGCACGGTGCCCAGCAGGTTGGTGTCGTGGTGGGTCATGATGTGCGCCAGCGTGATCCGCGAGGCGGACGTGGGCTTGGACGGCACAGGGTGCGGGGGCGGCTCCTCGAACATGGCTCCACCCTAAGCACTGCGGCGCCGTGCTCCCCGCCCTGCTCCCCACCGGGCACACCTTGCCCGCCGGCGGGGGCGGGCGGATGCTGAGAAAGGGGCCGACGTCCCGAGGTCCGAGAGGTGATCCGCCATGGAGAAGACGTGGACGATCAAGCTGTCCCTCGAGGAGGACGGCAGCCGCACCGCCTGCACCGCCTCGCTCACCGGGGACGGCGCCCCGGGCGTGGTGGGCCACGGCTATTCGCGGCGCAATCCGAACGACGAGCCCGACATGCGCATCGGGGAGGACGTGGCCGCGTCGCGGGCCTGCTCCAACCTCGCGCACGAACTGCTGGAACAGGCCGCCGGAATGATCGAGACCCACACCAACTCCCCCACGCACCTCACCGGCTGAGAGCACCCGGGCACAACCGGTCACCGCACCGCGCCGGTCCTGTGACCTTTGCATCAGCTCTGCTTCAGAAGCGCCACGGAGGCACTGCCGGGCGGGGCGGCAGGGCACACTGCCGTACATGAACGCATGGCCCGACGGTTGGTCCGACAACAGGAACCAGCGGCAGCAGCAGGTCTCCGAGCCGCCGCTGCCCCCCGAGCTGTCCCCGCGCCGTGCGGCGGCGGCTCCCGGCAGCGTGCCGCGCCAGCAGGCGTACGGCAGCGGCGTCCCCGGCCACGGAGGGCCGGGCGGCCACGACGGTCACGGCGGAGGCTCGTACGGCCCGCCGTCCACCGGCGGGCGCGCCACGCCTCCCGGCAGCCGCAGGCGGCGGGTCAAGGCGGTCCTGATCGGTCTGGTCGTCGTGGTCGCCGCGTGGTCGATCGGCACCTACTTCTGGGCGGACGGCAAGGTGCGCCGCGAGGTGGACCTGGGCACGGTCATAGACCGCCCGGAGACCGGCGAGGGCACCAACTACCTGATCGTCGGCTCCGACAGCCGCGAGGGCCTGTCCAGCGAGCAGAAGAAGCAGCTGCACACCGGCTCCGCCGACGGCAAGCGCACCGACTCCATGATGATCCTGCACGTCGGTGACAACGGGAACTCGCTGATCTCGCTCCCCCGCGACTCCTACGTCACGATCCCCGAGTTCAAGGGCTCCGAGTCGGGCAAGACCTTCTCCTCGCGCGGCCAGAACAAGCTGAACGCGGCCTACTCGATAGACGGGCCGACACTGCTGGTGCGGACGATCGAGTACAACACGGGCCTGCACATCGACCACTACGCCGAGATCGGCTTCGCCGGCTTCGCGGGCCTCGTCGACGCGGTCGGCGGTGTCGACCTGGACATCCCCCGCGACATCGACGACAAGAACTCGGGCCTGCACATCAAGAAGGGCCGGCAGACCCTCAACGGCGACGAGGCCCTGGCCTTCGTCCGCCAGCGCTACCAGGAGGCCGAGGGCGACCTCGGCCGCACCAAGAACCAGCAGAAGTTCCTCGCCGCGCTCGCGAGCCAGACGGCCACGCCCAGCACGGTCCTCAACCCCTTCAAGCTCTACCCGACCATGGGCGCCGGCCTGGACACGCTCATCGTCGACAAGGACATGAGCCTGTGGGACCTGGCGTCGATGTTCTGGGCGATGAAGAGCGTCTCCGGCGGCGACGGGCTCTCGATGAACATGCCGACCTCGGGCTCCGTCAGCACCAACGTGGGCAGCGCGCTCAAGTGGGACATGCCGAAGGTCAAGCAGCTGGTCTCACAGCTGAAGAACGACGAGAAGGTCACGGTCACCCCGGACTCCTGACCCCCCCGACGGCCGAGGGGCCGGCCGGGCGCGCACACCGCGCCCGGCCGGCCCCTCCGTACGTCCGCGGGACCCGCGGCGGGTCACGGTGTCGAGGAGCCCAGGCGGTCGATGGAGTGGTTCGCCACGTACTCGGCCATGGTGTCGTTGCGCATGGCCTCCCACAACTGCTCGCTGCCGTTGTCGTCGAGCAGCACCACCGACTGGCCCTTGATCATGTCGAGGCCGCCGACCGGGGCGTTCATGAAGACCATGTCGCCCGCGCGCACCCCGCGCATGCTCCACATCAGGTCGCGCAGGCCGCTGTCGGAGAGCCGGTCGTCGACGCTGACCACCCCGGTGACGCGGTCCAGCAGCTCCTTGGCCTTCAGCGGGTTGCTCATGGAGTCCTTGGTCAGCGTCTTGGCGATCACCGCGCGCAGGAACGCCTGCTGGCGGTGGGTGCGGTCCAGGTCGCCGCGCGGCAGGTTGTAGCGCTCGCGGACGTACTTCAGGGCCTCCTCGCCGTTCATGTGCTTCCCGGCCAGGTCGACGCCGCCGATGTCGTCGGTGAGCGTCCTGAAGCCGCTCCAGTCGATCACGGCCAGGTGGTCGACCTTCACGTCGGTGAGCCGCTGCACGGTGTCGATCAGCAGCGGCGGGCCGCCCCAGGAGAAGGCGGCGTTCAGCTTGGCCTTGCCGTTCCCCGGGATCGGGACCCAGCTGTCGCGCGGCAGCGAGACCACGTAGGCGTGCTTGTGGTCGGCCGGCAGGTGCACCAGCATCATCGTGTCGCTGCGCTGGGCGCCGCGCTTCCACTCCGGGGCCTGGGCGTCCCGGCCCGTGGTCGGCAGGTCGGAGCGGGCGTCCACACCGACCAGGAGGAACGTTTCACCGCCCTTGGCGGCCTGCGGCTGCTCGCTCTCCGGCACGTTCGTCGGGAAGACGTTGGGGATGCGGTCCACCTTGCCGGTGTAGTGGTCCACCGCCCACCACAAGGTTCCGGCCACCCCCAGCACGCCCACGGCCAGCAGGACCAGCGCGCCCAGCAGCACCCGCCGGGTGCGGCTGCGCCTCCTGCGGGCCGGCTCCGCCGCCTTCCCCGGTACCGCTTCCCGTTCCGTTTCCGTGGCCGCCGTCTGCTCGTGGCCCGCCGGATCCGTCGTCGTCATCGTCCACCCCCACCATGTGCACCCGCTCCCCACGTGTGCGTCGGGGGGCATTGTGGCGCGTGGGGCGGTGCCATGGCCATTCCCGGGGCCTCTTTCGGTGCCCTCACCGGAGGAACCCGGACGTCCCGCCGGGGCTATGCTCAACATCGCAATCAGGCCACGACCTGGGAGGGACCCTCCGCATGGCGCTCAAGCTCACCGTGATCGGCACCGGCTACCTCGGTGCCACCCACGCCGCGGCGATGGCCGAACTGGGCTTCGAGGTGCTGGGCCTGGACATCGACCCTGCCAAGATCGAGACCCTCTCCGCCGGCCGCGTGCCGATGTACGAGCCGGGCCTCGAGGAGCTGCTGCGCCGCCACGTCGTGGGCCTGCCGGACTCCAGCGGGCGGCTGCGCTTCACCACCTCCTGGGAGGAGGTCGCCGCCTTCGGCGACGTCCACTTCGTCTGCGTGAACACGCCCCAGAAGCACGGCGAGTACGCCTGCGACATGAGCTACGTCGACAACGCCTTCGAACTGCTCGCCCCGCACCTGGAGCGGCCCGCGCTGGTCGTCGGCAAGTCGACCGTGCCGGTCGGCAGCGCGGCCCGGCTGGCGGCCCGGCTGGCCGAGCTCGCCCCCGCCGGGGACCAGGCGGAGCTGGCGTGGAACCCCGAGTTCCTGCGCGAGGGCTTCGCGGTCGAGGACACCCTCCACCCGGACCGCATCGTCGTCGGCGTCGCCTCCGAGCACGCCGAGAAGCTGCTGCGCGAGGTCTACGCGACCCCCGTGGGCGACGGCACGCCCTTCGTCGTCGCCGACTACCCGACCGCGGAACTGGTCAAGACGGCGGCCAACGCCTTCCTCGCCACGAAGATCTCCTTCATCAACGCGATGGCCGAGGTCAGCGAGGCGGCCGGCGGGGACGTGGCGAAGCTCGCCGAGGCCATCGGGCACGACGAGCGGATCGGGAAGAAGTTCCTGCGCGCCGGCATCGGCTTCGGCGGCGGCTGCCTGCCCAAGGACATCCGCGCCTTCATGGCCCGCGCCGGGGAACTCGGCGCGGACCAGGCGCTCACGTTCCTGCGCGAGGTCGACTCCATCAACATGCGCCGCCGCGCCCACATGGTCGAGCTCGCCCGCGAGGCCTGCGGCGGCAGCGGCTTCCTCGGCAAGCGGATCGCGGTGCTCGGCGCGGCCTTCAAGCCCGACTCCGACGACGTGCGGGACTCCCCCGCGCTCAACGTCGCCGGGCAGATCCACCTCCAGGGCGGGCAGGTCACCGTGTACGACCCCAAGGCGATGGAGAACGCGCGGCGGCTCTTCCCGACGCTCGGGTACGCCCCGAGTGCGCTGGACGCGGTCCGAGGGGCTGACGTCGTGCTGCACCTCACGGAGTGGCGGGAGTTCCGGGAGCTCGACCCGGCGGCGCTCGGGGCGGTGGCGCGCGGGCGGCACGTCATCGACGGGCGGAACGCGCTCGATCCGGTGGGGTGGCGTGAGGCCGGGTGGACGTTCCGGGCCATGGGCCGCCCGAACGCGTAGCCCTCCGGGCGCGACCCGGACTACGTGCTGCGCCGGGCCGCCCGTTTGTCGTGTGCGGGTCGTTTGTGGCTGGGGTTGCGGTTTTCCCCCACCCTCCCGCCCGATTGCCCGGCGCGATTGGTGCGGGTCTCGCACGTCGTTCTGGGGTCGGGGCCGCGCCGGCGCACGTCCTCAACGCTCGCGGTTTACCCCCACATCCTTGGGCGCCGGGTCCACCGCTCGTCGTTTCCGGGCGCACCCCGACACACCCCCTCCGGCCGGTTTGCGCGCACAACGGCCGGTGGGGGGGCAGTGAGGCAACCGGGGTGCCCCCGGACCGCTTCATCACCCCGTCCGGCCGTCAGTCGCCCCATCCTCCCGGAGGGGGTGTGGCGGGGTGCCCCCACAGGCGACGAGCGGTTAAGTGCGGCGCCCGACGATGTGGACGTAAACCGCGAGCGCCGAGGAGGTACCCCGGCGCGGCGCCGACCCCACACCGCACGCAGCGTGGCGGTCACTGACCGCGCCGGGCAATCGGGCGGGAGGGTGGGATGAACGCCCCAACATCAACCACCGCGGCGCCGCACACAACCACCGGCCGACGGAGAACTCAGTGGACGTCGCCCATGAGCCGGATGACCCGCTTGCGGTAGAGCACGAACACCGCACCCGCCGCGAGCGCCACGAACCCCTGGATCGCGAAGGACGTCTCCGACAGGAACGCGTCGCCGATGACCAGCTGCAGGATCGCCGCCACACAGTCCCCCGCCGTGACGGCCAGGAACCACAGGCCCATCATCTGGCTGGCGTACTTGACCGGGGCCAGCTTCGTGGTGACCGAGAGCCCCACCGGGGACAGGCACAGCTCGGCGGTGGTCTGGATCAGGTAGACCACGGCCAGCCACAGCGGCGTGACCTTGGTGTCGCCGGAGGCGGCGGCCTGGGCGAGCATCATCACCACGAAGGAGACGCCGATGCCGGCGACGCCGAGGGCGAACTTGACGGTCGTGCTGGGGTTCCGGCGGCCGAGCGTCATCCACAGGGCGGCGAAGACCGGGGCGAGGGCCATCACGAACAGCGGGTTCAGGGACTGGAACCAGCTCTCGGGGAAGTTGAAGCCCCACAGGGTGGACGCGGTGTGCTCGGAGGCGAAGACCGTCAGGGTCGATCCGGACTGGTCGTAGATCATCCAGAAGACGGCGGCCACGACGAAGAACCAGATGTAGCCGCCGACCTTGGTCTTCTCGTCCGGGGTGAGCTCCTGGTCCTGGCGGATGCGGGTGAAGTAGTACGCCGGCAGCGCCAGCCCCAGCAGGGAGAGCGGCCAGAGCACCCAGTTGATCGTGAAGTGGCCGGTGAAGGTGACGACGCCGTAGAAGACCACCGCGGCGGCCAGCCAGATCAGCGCCTTCTTCATCAGGCCGGCGCGCTCGGCGGCGTCCAGCGGCGTGGGGACCACGCTGGAGACGGGCGCGAGGTGCCTGGTGCCGATGAGGAACTGGGCCAGGCCCAGCCCCATGCCGACGCCGGCCATGGCGAAGCCCAGGTGCCAGTCGACCTGCTGGCCGACGGTGCCGATGGCGAGCGGCGCGAGGAAGGCACCGAGGTTGATGCCGATGTAGAAGATCGTGAAGCCGCCGTCCCGGCGCGGGTCGTTGCGGTCCGGGTACAGCTGGCCGACCATCGTCGAGATGTTCGACTTCAGCAGGCCGGAGCCCACGGCGATGAAGACCAGGCCGACGAAGAACGAGGCCTCCACCGGCACGGCCAGCAGGAAGTGGCCGATCATGATGATCGTGCCGCCGATGGCGACCGTGCGGCGCGGGCCCCACAGGCGGTCGGCGAACCAGCCGCCGGGCATCGCCAGCAGGTACACCGTGGCGGTGTAGACGCTGTAGATGGCGCCGGCGGTGGCGGCCTTCATGCCGAGGCCGCCGTCCGTGACCGAGGCCGTCAGGTAGAGGACGAGCAGCGCCCTCATGCCGTAGTAGCTGAAGCGCTCCCACGTCTCGGTGAGGAAGAGGGTGGCCAGGCCGCGGGGGTGGCCGAGGAAGTTCCTGCCGCTGGGTCCGGAGTCCGGCGCGGCGAGGCCCTCAGTCAGGCTGGACGCCATGGGCTTTCCTTGCTTCTCGGGACGCGCTGCGAGAGCGGTGCGCGCCCGGGTGGGGGGTGACCGGCACCGGGGCGCGTGGGGGCGCACCGGGATCCACGACCGACGCCTTCACAGGCGCGGTCCCGGCCTACAGGTCGTTGACTGGTTGCTGGTGGGGACCAGCCCCGTCACAGAGCGGCCCCTGCGGCGCGTGGGGCGCGCCGGAGGTCCCTTGGACTGATTCGGGCTTTTGGTTACCTTATGGCAGCACGAGATGTGCTATATGGGACGACTTGAGATGTACCTCACAACGGTCACGGCCCGCCCGGCGTGCGCTTTCTCCGGGCGGACTACCATCAGCGCATGACCCGCGTACTGCTCGCCGAGGACGACGCATCCATCTCGGAACCGCTCGCACGCGCGCTGCGCCGCGAAGGGTACGAGGTCGAGGTGCGCGAGGACGGACCCGCGGCGCTCGAAGCCGCCCTGCTCGGCTCCTTCGACCTTCTGGTGCTCGACCTGGGGCTGCCCGGAATGGACGGGCTCGAGGTGTGCAGAAGGCTGCGCACCGAAGGCCATGGCTTCCCGGTGCTGGTGCTGACCGCCCGCGCCGACGAAGTGGACACGGTGGTCGGCCTGGACGCCGGCGCCGACGACTACGTGACCAAGCCCTTCCGGCTGGCCGAGCTGCTGGCCCGGGTGCGCGCGCTGCTGCGGCGCGGCACCTCCGAGGCCCAGCACCCCTCCACCCAGGGGGTGCGGATCGACGTGGAGTCGCACCGCGCCTGGATGGGCGACGAGGAACTGCAGCTCACCGCGAAGGAGTTCGACCTCCTGCGGGTGCTGGTGCGGGACGCCGGCCGGGTCGTCACCCGGGAGCAGCTGATGCGCGAGGTGTGGGACACCACCTGGTGGTCCTCCACGAAGACCCTGGACATGCACATCTCGTGGCTGCGCAAGAAGCTCGGCGACGACGCGGCGGCCCCCCGCTACATCTCCACGGTGCGCGGGGTCGGCTTCCGGTTCGAGAAGAACTAGGAAGAGCGGGCACGCCGACGGTCCGCGCGGTCTGAGACGCTTCACTCATGCGCCGCCGCCTCATCCAGTCCACGCTCGCCGTGGTGCTCGTCGTCATCGCCGTCTTCGGTGTCTCCCTCGTCCTGGTGGAGGCCCGGACGATCGAGAACAGCGCCAGGGAGAGCGTGGACTCCGAGGCGGTGCGGCTGATCGGCATCGTCGAGAGCAGGATGATCGGCGAGGAGCGGATCAGCCGCGAGGTGCTGGCCCAGCAGATCGCCCCCGGGCGGTACGCGCTGGTGCGGATCCCCGGGGAGGCGCCGATCACCATCGGCGCCAAGCCCACGGGTCAGGTGATCTCCTCGCGGCAGACCGGCGAGCAGGGCGAGACGGTCACCGTCGAGGAGTCCCGCAGCAAGGTCAGCCAGGAGATCGGCCGCACCCTGCTGATCATCCTCGCGGTGGCGTTGCTGGCGGTGCTGGCCGCCGTCGTCCTCGCGGTGCGCCAGGCGCGCCGGCTCGGCAGCCCGCTGACCGACCTCGCCGAGACCGCAGAGCGGCTGGGCTCGGGCGACCCCAGGCCGCGGCACCGGCGCTACGGGGTGCCGGAGCTGGACCGGGTCGCCGACGTGCTGGACCGCAGCGCCGAGCGGATCGCCCGGATGCTGACCGCCGAGCGGCGCCTGGCGGCGGACGCCTCGCACCAGCTGCGGACACCACTGACGGCGCTGTCGATGCGGCTGGAGGAGATCATCGCGACGGCCGAGGACGAGGAGGCCGTCAAGGAGGAGGCGACGATCGCACTCGGTCAGGTGGAACGGCTGACGGACGTCGTGCAGCGGCTGCTCACCAACGCGCGGGACCCGCGGACCGGCTCGGCGGTCGTCTTCGACATCGACGACGTGATCAAGCAGCAGGTGGAGGAGTGGCGCCCGGCGTACCGCAGCGCGAGCCGGCCCATCACCTCCGCGGGCAAGAAGCGGCTGCGCGCGGTCGGCACCCCCGGGGCGGTGGCCCAGGTGCTGGCCTCGCTGGTCGAGAACGGCCTGATGCACGGCTCCGGGACGGTCGCGATCTCCACCCGGGTGACCGGGACGCAGGTCGTCGTCGAGGTCACGGACGAGGGCCAGGGCGTGCCGCCGGAGCTGGGGGCGCGGGTCTTCGAGCGCACGGTCAGCGGGCACAACTCCACGGGCATCGGCCTCGCGGTCGCCCGCGACCTGGCGGAGGCCGACGGCGGCCGGCTGGAGCTGCTGCAGCAGCGTCCGCCGGTCTTCGCGCTCTTCCTGGCGCGCGCGGACCAGCCGAAGCGCTAGCGGGACCGCTAGCGGGACGCAGCGGACCGCGCGGGGTCCCGGTGGGGGGTCAGCGGGCGGAGGAGCGCGCGCCGGGGGCGCCGGTCCGGGCGCCGGGGGTCTCGTTCCCCTTCGCGACCAGGAACGATTCTGCTTGGTGCACCGTCTCGCGGACGGGCAGCGCCTTGAACACCCAGCTGCGGTACGACCAGAAACGGAACAGGGTCGCCACGCCGATGCCGATGAACTTGAAGACGTTGCTCTGCAGCGGGCTGTCCCAGCCGAAGGCGTAGGTCGCCGTGTAGAGCACCCCGTTCTCGATCACCAGGCCCACCGCGCTGAACGCCAGGAACAGGGTCAGCTCGCGGGTGCGGCCGGACTTGTCGCGGTCACGGTAGGTGAAGTAGCGGAAGCCCACGTAGTTGAAGGCGATCGCGACGACGGTCGCGATGATGCTGGCCCGCACGACCTGGAGGTCCGTGGTGTGCCGGACGAGGTTGAAGACCCCGATGTTGACCAGGACCCCCGCCCCGCCGACCGCGCCGAACTTGGCGATCTCGCGGGACATCGCCGTCAGCCGGTCCCGCAGTCCTGTGCGGGTGGCGGACCCGGTCGCACCGTCCATGTGATCGTTCGGCCCCGTCTGTGTCTGGTCAGTGACCCTCATGCTAACCGGGGCCCCCGGGGGACGGCGGTCGGTGCGCCATTCGTACCCCGATATCCTGGTGACTGTGACATTCCCCGTAGTCGGCATGATCGGCGGCGGCCAGCTCGCCCGTATGACCCACGAGGCGGGCATTCCGCTCGGCATCAGGTTCAAGCTCCTCAGCGACACGCCCGTGGACTCCGCGGCCCTCGTCGCCGGTGAGGTCGTGGTGGGCGACTACCGCGACCTCGACACGTTGCGCGCGTTCGCCGCCGGCTGCGACGTGATCACCTTCGACCACGAGCACGTGCCCACCGAGCACCTGCGGGCGCTGGAGGCCGACGGCATCGCCGTCCGCCCCGGGCCCGACGCGCTGGTGCACGCCCAGGACAAGGGCGTGATGCGCGCGCGGCTCGACTCCATCGGCGTGCCCTGCCCGCGGCACCGCATCGTCGCCGACCCGGCGGACGTGACGCGCTTCGCCGAGGAGGGCGGGGGGTACCCCGTCGTGCTCAAGACGGTGCGCGGCGGCTACGACGGCAAGGGCGTGTGGGTCGTCCGCGACGAGGCCGGCGCCGCCGAGCCGTTCCGGGCGGGCGTTCCGGTGCTGGCCGAGGAGAAGGTCGACTTCGTACGGGAACTGGCGGCGAACGTCGTGCGCTCCCCGCACGGCCAGGCGGTCGCCTACCCGGTGGTGGAGTCCATCCAGGTCGACGGCGTGTGCGACACGGTCATCGCCCCGGCGCCCGAGCTGCCGGAGGCCCGTTCCTCCGAGGCCCAGCGGCTCGCGCTGACCATCGCCAAGGAGCTGGGCGTGGTGGGCCACCTCGCGGTGGAGCTCTTCGAGACCCGCGACGGCCGGATCCTCGTCAACGAGCTGGCGATGCGCCCGCACAACAGCGGCCACTGGACCCAGGACGGCGCCATGACCTCGCAGTTCGCCAACCACCTGCGCGCGGTGCTGGACCTGCCGCTGGGCGATCCGCGCCCGCGCCAGCCGTGGACGGTGATGGCGAACGTCCTCGGCGGCGACTACCCCGACATGTACGCGGCGTACCTGCACTGCATGGCGCGGGACCCGCAGCTGAAGATCCACATGTACGGCAAGGACGTGAAGCCCGGCCGCAAGGTGGGCCATGTCAACACCTACGGCGACGACCTGGCCGAGGTGCGCGAGCGCGCCCGGCACGCCGCCGACTACCTGCGAGGGACGATCCAAGAGTGAGCAATCCCGCTGGGCCGCTGGTCGGCATCGTGATGGGTTCCGACTCCGACTGGCCGGTCATGGAGGCCGCAGCCCAGGCGCTGGACGAGTTCGAGGTGCCGTACGAGGTCGACGTCGTCTCCGCGCACCGCATGCCGCGCGAGATGGTCGCGTACGGCGAGCAGGCCGCGGAGCGCGGCCTGAAGGCGGTCATCGCGGGTGCCGGCGGCGCCGCGCACCTGCCCGGGATGCTGGCGTCGGTGACGCCGCTGCCGGTGATCGGGGTGCCCGTGCCGCTGAAGTACCTGGACGGCATGGACTCGCTGCTCTCCATCGTGCAGATGCCCGCCGGCGTCCCGGTCGCCACCGTCTCGGTGGCCGGCGCGCGCAACGCGGGCCTGCTGGCGGTGCGCATGCTCGCCGCGCACGACGCCGAACTGCTGGAGCGCATGCGGCACTTCCAGGACGAGCTGAACCAGCAGGCCACCGAGAAGGGCAAGCGCCTGCGTGCCAAGGTGGAGGGGTCGGCCGGCTTCGGTTTCGGAGGGAAGAAGTAGTCCATGGACCTGCTCGCGCGCGCACAGGAGCTGCTCACCGCCCACCCCGTGGTGGACGGCCACAACGACCTCCCGTGGCGGTTGCGCGAGCAGGTCCGCTACGACCTCGACCGGCGTGACATCTCCGGCGACCAGTCCGCCCACCTGCACACCGACATCCCGCGGCTGCGGGCCGGCGGCGTCGGGGCGCAGTTCTGGTCGGTGTACGTCCGCAGCGACCTCGCCGGGGGCGACGCGGTCGTCGCCGTCCTGGAGCAGATCGACTGCGTGCTGCGCCTGGTCGACCGTCACCCCGACGCCCTGCGGCTCGCGGTGACGGCGGACGACATGGAGGCCGCCCGCGCCGAGGGGCGCATCGCCTCCCTCATGGGCGCCGAGGGCGGCCACAGCATCGCCAACTCCCTCGGTGTGCTGCGGATGCTGTACACGCTGGGCGTGCGCTACATGACGCTCACCCACAACGACACCATCGACTGGGCGGACTCGGCCACGGACGAGGCGCGGCACGGCGGACTGACCGCCTTCGGCGAGGAGGTCGTCCGCGAGATGAACCGCCTCGGCATGCTGGTCGACCTCTCCCACGTCTCCCCCGGCACGATGCGGGCGGCGCTGCGCGTCAGCGAGGCCCCGGTGATCTTCTCGCACTCCTCCTCGCGCGCCGTCTGCGACCACGTCCGCAACGTCCCGGACGACGTCCTGGAGCAGCTGCCCCGCAACGGGGGCGTCGCGATGGCCACCTTCGTGCCGCAGTTCATCCTGCCGGCCGCCGCCGGGTGGATCGTCGGCGCGAACGAGAACATGGCGGCCCACGGCCTGCACCCGCTCGACCAGTCCCCGGAGGCCCTGGCCGTCCAGGAGGCCTACGCGGCCGAGCACCCCCGGCCGCTCGCGGACATCGGCACCGTGGCGGACCACCTGGACCACATGCGCGAGGTCGCCGGCGTCGACCACCTCGGCCTCGGCGGCGACTACGACGGGGTCGCCCACCTCCCCGAGGGGCTGGGCGACGTCTCCGGCTACCCGCGGCTGTTCGCCGAACTCCTGCGCCGCGGCTGGTCCGAGGACGACCTCGGGAAGCTCGCGTGGCGCAACGCGGTCCGGGTGCTGCGCGACGCCGGGTCGGTGGCGGCGGGGCTCGCGGGCAAGCGCGGCCCCTCCACCGCCTCCATCGAGGACCTGGACGGCTGAGCGTCCGGTGACCGCCCCGGCCCGGCGTACGCGCGCCGCCGGGTCAGCGGCGCAGGCGGCTCCACGGGGTGAACGTGAAGACCGCACCGCCGAGGAGGAGCACCGTCCCGGCGACGAGGGCGAGGGCGTGCAGGGCGGCCCGGTCGGACGAACCGGTGGCGGCGAGACCGCCGGAGGTGGTGCCCGTGCCGCCGGACGTGCCCGACGTGCCGGACGACCCGCCGGAGCCGCCGGTGATGCCGCCCTCCTGTCCGGTGACGTCCAGGGTCAGCGAGACCCCGGGGTCCTCGGTGGGGGTGCAGGTCGTGGTGGTGCCCAGGGCCTCGACGGTCAGCACGCCCGGGGTGAGGGTGGCCCGCCCGTCGTGGGCGGGTGTGTAGGTGCCGGTGAGGTCGGGGATCTCGATGGGGTCGCCGGCCTTGACGGGGTCCTCGTTGGTGGGGCCCTCGACGGCGACCTCGCCCTGGTCGGCGCCGCCGACCACGACCTTCATGGAGGGCTTGACGGAGTCGGCGGGTATGTCGGCCGGGCTGTCCATCACGGACTCCCCGAAGTGGACGACGAGGTCGTAGGCGCCGCCCTTCTCCTCGGCGTCGATCCGCACCGGCGAGACCGCGCTCTTGTCGCCGATCGGGGTCTTGCAGGCGTAGGAGACGTCGACCTCCTCGCCGGTGTGGGAGGTTCCGCCGGTGGAGGTGCCGCTGGGCGTGGTGGTCGGGGTCGTGGTGGGCGTCGTGGTGGGGGTGCCGCTCGGGGTGGTCGTGGGGGTGGCCGTCGGGGTGCCGGAGCCGCCGCCGTCCGCGGTCACCTTGATCGTCACGGCGACGGGGACGTCCTCGGTGGGCACGCAGGTGGTGTCCGTGGAGAAGGCGTTGATCGCGTAGCCGCCGGGGGTGAGCGTCACGTCGCCGGGTGCGGTGAGCTTGAGCGTGCCCTTCATGTCGGAGAGCTTCATCTCGCTGTTCTTGGGGATCGCCGGGTTCTCGCGCGGTCCCTCGACGGCGAGCGTGCCGTTCTGGGCGCCGGCGACGGTGACCTCGCCGGAGGGCTTGACGCTGTTCGCGGGGAGGTCGATCAGGTCCGGGTTCTTGGAGGCGGCCTGGGTGAACTTCCAGACCACCTCGACCTCGTCGCCCACCGCGGCGGTGGCGGGCGCGGTGACGTCGGCCTTGGTGGTGCCGTCGACCTTGGGCAGGCCGGACGCCGCGGGCGGGGTGCACTCGGTGGCGTACGCGACCTCGGCGGCCGCCGCCGGGAGGGCCGCGGCGAGGACGCCCGCACCGCTGAGCACCAGGGCGAGGCCGACGGCGGTGGCGGCCCGGGATCGTCGGTTGGTCACGAGGGGTTCCTTTCGTGGCGGTGGGCGGTGCCGTCCGCCCTGGGGATGCCCTCAGCGGTGCGGTGCTGCGGCTGGTGGTCGTGGGTGAACCACGGCAGGACGGGTGCGTAGCCGGGCTGCGGGCCCGCCGGGCCGGGGGCGCGCGGGCGGACCCGGTCGACGACGGCCATGCCGAGCCGGAAGAGCGCGGCGGGCACGACGAGGCAGAGCAGGAGCCAGAAGAGGGTCACGCCCCAGGGGCGCGGGACGTCCCAGCCCTCGGTGACCAGGACCCTTCCCCCGTGCTCCAGGGTCACGGTGTAGTCGCCGTGGGCGCCGGCCGCCAGCTCGACGGGCAGTTCGACCCGGGCCTTCGCGCCGGGGCGTACGGTGCCGCGCCAGGTGCGCTCCTCCCACTGCGGGCCGAAGAGCCCGTGCGAGGTGCCGACCCGGAAGACGGGGTCCTCCACCGGGCCCGAGCCCAGGTTGCCGACGGTGAGCACCAGGCGCCGGCCGGGCGGCGCGCCGAACCAGGTGAGCAGGCCGCTCGAGCCGTCGAGCCGGGCGGTGAGCACGGCGAGCCGGCCCGTGCCGGTCCGTTCGGGCAGCGGGGCGGTGGGGTGGCCGGCGACCACGAAGGGCGCGTCCACCACGGTGTGCGCGCCGGTGACGGTGGCGACGTGGACGACGCAGGGACAGGGCTCGGGCGGCTCCGCCACCGGCATCGCCCGGCGGAAGGCGCCGCGGGCGTCGGTGGTGACGGCCCGGCCGTACGCGTTGGCGCAGGAGTTGGTGCCGCCGATCGCGTTCCGGCCGCAGATCAGCAGCGTCAGGAGGGTGCCGGGCCGCCAGCCGGTCCCCCGTACGGTGATGTCGCCGCCGACGCCGGCCTCCCCGGGGGCGACGGTCACCGCCGGGCTCGGGGCCGCCGCGGCGGGGACGGGGGCGTTCGCCAGGAGCAGCGCGAGCAGGCAGAGGGCTGCCGCCGGGATGCGGTGGGTGGGCCGTCGCATGGGCCTCACGCCGTCCTGCCGCCGACGGACGCGCCCGTGGCGCCGGGGTCGTCGGGTCCGCCGCCCGCGCGGGCCGCGAGGTCGGTGCCGCCGGGCGGATACGGGTGCTCCCGCGCCGCCGGGTCCGTCTCCCCCGCCCGGCGCCGCCTGCGGATCCGCACCAGCAGGAGGACCAGGCCCCCGAGGAGGGCCAGGGCGAGGCCCACCGCCGCCCAGGGCACGGCGAGGAACGAGGCGTGGCCGGTCTCGTCGACGTCGCCGCGTACGGCGGTGACGCGCAGCCGCACGCCGACCCGGTCGAACCCGGGGGCGTCCGCCCAGGGTTCGGTGAGTTCGACGCGCTGGCCGGGCAGCAGTTCCAGGGGCAGGGTGCGCGCCGGGCGGTCCAGCAGGGTGCGGCCGAACAGGCCGCGCGCGGTGACGGCGAGCCGGGGGGTGAGCGAGACGTTGCCCCGGTTCACGAGGGTGTAGCGGATCGTGGCGCGGCTGTCGCCGGTGCCGGGGAGGAGCGGGCCGCGATGGTCGACGCCGACGTCCTCCACGGACAGGGCGGCGAGGCCGGGTCCCGCGACGCGCAGGTAGACGCGGGCCCCGACGGCCCTGCGGACGCCGACCCGCACGTCGCCCGGGGCGGTGCCGACGCGGGTGTCGAGGGCGACGACCGCGCCGGGGTGGTCGCCGGGCGAGGCGTCGGCGGGGACCGTGACGGTGAAGGGGACGTCGGCGCGGGTGCGGGCCGGGACGGTGATGCTGCCGCGGGCCAGCCGTATCCAGGAGCCGACGTCGGTGTTCCTCTCGTCGGCGCCGCGCACGGCGAAGCCGCCGTCGCGCGGGGTGTTGTACGCGTCGGCGCCGTAGAGCCGGAAGGTCATGGGCTCGCCGGAGAGGTTGGAGACGGAGACCTTGTCCCGGAGCGTGGTGCCGGGGTCGGCCTCCAGGGTGAAGAAGGGCCGTTCCTGGGCGGTGGGGCTGCGGTCCGCCGCCCCGGCGGCCGGGGCAGGGAAGACCGACCAGCGGCCGTTGTCCGCGGCCAGGGCGGCGGGAGCGGACACCGTGCCGAGCCCGAGGAGGACGGACAGCACGCCGAGCACGGACAGGACGGCCGGGAGCGCGCCGGACACCGTGGCTCCGGCCCCGGCTGCGGCCCTGGCTCTGGTCATGGCGGCGCTCCCTCGCGGTCCGGTGGTGGGCCGGCCGGGACCGGCCCACCCGAGCTATCTGACTGTGCGTCAGGTGAGCGTGAGGGTCAAGACTCCGGAGTAGCTTCCCGTGGCGGAGTACGCGGGCACGTCCAGCGACAGCCCCGCGTCCACGGCGAACTCACCGCCGGTGAGGGGCGCGTCGGGCGCCGAGGCCAGCGTCGCTCCCGCGCTGCCCACGGTGCCGGCGGAGCCCGCCGCACAGGTGCTGGGGCTGCCGGACGCCGCGACGCACACGGGCTGCCAGCTGAGCCGGTCGGCGCCGATGAGCGCGCCCCCGGGCCCCTTGAAGTCGGTGACCTTGCCGGTGAGCGACCAGCCGGTGTTCCCGCCGCGGAAGTCCTTGACGGTCACGGTCCGCAGCGCACCGGTGGAGGGGCCGCCCTCCCCGAAGTCGACGGGGGTCATCTCGACGGTGTCCCCGGCCTGGGTCATCGACAGCGTCCCCGCCTTCACCGAGGTGGTGAGCTTCTGGCTGCCGGGTGGCGGCGGGGTGGTGTCGATGACGGTGTACGCCACCGGCCCGGCGGCGGTCGCCGGGTCGTACCCGCCGCCCTCGAAGGCGACGATGCCGGTGGTGTCGAGGGCGCTGACGGTCAGCGCCGCACTGAAGGCGCCGGAGCCGTCGGCGGTGACGGAGGTGAACTCGCCGGTGGCGGCCGCGCCTTGGACGCCCGCGACGGTCACGGTGGCGCCGGCGGTGAAGCCGGTGCCGGTGACGGCGACCTCGGCCCCGATCGGCCCGGAGGCGGAACCGAGCGCGATGTGGCGGCCGTTGGGCGCGCTCACGGTGAGGGTCTCGGCGACGGGGGCGGGCGGGTTGAGCACGGTGCAGGGGGTGTCGGCCGAGATGCCGTAGTCGGAGTGCACGTTGTAGTCGCCCGGGGTCAGGGTGATCTGACCGGGCGCGGTGACCGTGAAGGTGCCGGTGATGGTGAAGTCCGGGAACTGGGCACCGGCCGGGATGACCGGGTTCTCCTTGGGGCCGACGAGGGTGAGCTCCTGCGTCTGCGCACCGCCGAGCCTCACCTTGACGGTCGGGGTGATCTGGTCCTCGGGGATGGGGAGGTTGAAGGAGCTGGTGTTGGCCATCGGGCCGTCCAGCACGTAGGTGACGGTGACCGTGTCGCCGACCTGCGGCGTCGTGTCGCTGACCGAGATGCCGGCGACGGTCGGCCCGTCGAACGGCGGGATGCCGGAGATGCCGGGCGGTACGCAGTGCACCTGGAAGGTGGAGGTCGCCGCGGCGACGGGCCCCGAAAGGAGGGTCCCGCCGCCCAGCACGAGGGCGAGCGCCCCGAGGACGGCGGCAGACCTCCGTCTCCATAAGGCGCCTTTACGAGGAATGGCGATCATTTTGCACCTCTTGATCACTTTTCTGGCACAGAGTCCCTTTCTGTACCGACGACGGACATTGACGTCCGGCGATCAAGAGAAGTCAATGCGAAAGCCTGACCGAATTTGACGGATCGTCAGATACGGTGCCCCGGACGGCGGGTCAGCCACAGCACCCCTGCCGCACCCACGAGCAGGACGGTTCCGCCGAGGGTGCCGAGGGCGACCGCGCCGTCCTCGGGTCCGGTCTGCGGCAGGGACTCGCCGCCGGAACTCCCGGACCCGCCCGAGCCGCTCGAACCCCCCGAACCACCCGACGCGGAGCCGCCCTTGGAGCCGCCCGCCGCCGTGACGTCGAGGGTCAGCGAGGGCCCCGGGGCGTTCCCCGGGGTGCAGGTCGTCGTCGTGCCGAGGGCCTTGATGGTGAGCACGCCCGCGGTGAAGGTGACCCTGCCGCTCCCGCGCGGGACATACGTGCCCGACAGGTCATTGATCTTGATCGGGGTGTTGGCGGGCACGGTCTCGGCGTTCGCCGGGCCCGAGACCTTGAGCGACCCGCGGTCGGCCCCGCCCAGGGTGATGACGGCGCTCGGGTTCATGGCGCCCTTCCCCAGGTCGACGGGGCTGGAGGACACGCCCTTGCGGAAGGACATCACGATCCGGTAGCCGGACCCCGACCTGGCGGCGGTGATGTCGATGGGCGAGACGGCGCTCTTGTCGCCGATCGGGGTCTTGCAGTCGTACTTGACGTCCACGACCTTCGCGTACGCGGCCGGGGCGGCGCCGAGGACGACCGCCGCCGCTACGGCGACGACGGCCGGCACCCCGGCCGCCGCCGCTTTGCGCTTGGGGAGCGACACCGGATGTCTCCCTTCCCCCAGAAGTTACTGACGATCCATCAGATGTGGCGCGACAGTACGCCCGTGGGGGAAAGAGGGGAAGGGATGCGGCTCAGGCGGGGGCCGCGACCTCGGCCCAGACCGTCTTGCCCGGCCGGCCGTCGGCGTGGCGCACGACCCCCCAGTCCAGGCAGAGCCGCTGCACTATGAACATCCCGTGCCCGCCGGGCCGTCCGGCCCGGTGCGGGGTGCGCGGGGAGGGGCTGCCG
Organism: Streptomyces sp. NPDC005722; assembly: GCF_040630935.1. Lineage (NCBI taxonomy): Bacteria > Bacillati > Actinomycetota > Actinomycetes > Kitasatosporales > Streptomycetaceae > Streptomyces > Streptomyces sp. NPDC005722. The sequence goes on along the minus strand of NZ_JBEXYN010000010.1, from coordinate 164,929 downwards.
GAGCCGCCGTCGGCGACCTCCAGCCGCAGCGCCTTCGCGTGCCGGAACAGCCGGAGCTCCTCCGGGCCGCCCGCGTGCAGGCAGGCGTTGGTCACCAGCTCGGACACCACCAGCAGGACGTCCTCGGCGGCCGCACGGCGGTCCGCGGTGTCGGCCGGCAGCCAGCCCCAGTCATGGAGGGCCTGGCGCGTGAAGTCACGGGCGCTGGGCACCACGCCGGCCACGTCGGTGAGCGACAGCCGACGTGCCTCGCCGTCCTGCCGGGCCTGACCGCGCGTCGGCTCTGCCGCACCGCCCGGGTCCGGGCCGCGGTCGTCGGCCGCAGGGGGCCGGGTGGTGCTCATCAGCGCCTCCACTCACCGATGTCCGCCAGTGTCCGAAGTGATCCCCAGGTCTCTCCTGCCCGGGCCGCTCCCGTGAACACCTCCGGACGTGGACGAAACAGGGCGTGCCGCGGCACCCCCCGTGGGGGCCGCCGCGGAGGGTCACTCCTCGAGTGCGTCGTCCAGGGTGTCGTGGACGGTGAACACGGCCTCGGCGCCGGTGATGGCGAATACCTTGGCCACGGCCGGCTTCATCCCGGCCAGATGGACCGCACCGCCCGCCGCCTCGGCCTTCAGCCGGGTGCCGAGCAGGACGTTCAGGCCCGTGGAGTCGCAGAACTCCAGATGCGTGCAGTCGACCACGAGGGTGCCGAAGCCGTCCTCGATCAGGGTGTCGAGCGGTTCGCGCAGTAGGTCGGCGGTGTGGTGGTCGAGCTCACCCGCCGGCGCCACGACCGCCTTCGTGCCGTAGCGCTGCACGGAAACGTGCAGCCGGTCACGCCCGGCCGTGTCGACCATCTCGCGGTCCATGCACACTCCTCCCGGACGACTCGGCGATCCGCACCTCGCACCCTACGCGCTTCCTGACCTGGGTGGTAGTCGCTCCGGCGGTCCGGAGATCGATGTCCGCCGGGTTGCAATATCCCCGCCGGACGGGGTAGGCGTTGAGTGTGGGCTGAATTTCACGCTCCGCTTGCCCTGCCGCCGCACCCGAGGGAGGAGAGCATGGCATCCCGGCTCGACGCGCACGACGCGTCGGCGACCACCGAGGCCGGCGTCCACGAGGAACACGGAACACCGGAGGGCCTGGAGGACCTCCCGGAGATCCCGCCCTTCGACGAAGTGGGCCCGGTGGACGCACGGGCCCTGTCCAAGACGCTCTTCCAGCGACTGGAGACGCTGGAGGAGGGCACCCACGAGTACAGCTACGTGCGGAACACCCTGGTCGAGCTCAACCTGGCCCTGGTGAAGTTCGCCGCCTCCCGGTTCCGCTCCCGCAGCGAGCCGGTCGAGGACATCATCCAGGTGGGCACGATCGGCCTGATCAAGGCCATCGACCGCTTCGAGCTGAGCCGCGGGGTCGAGTTCCCCACCTTCGCCATGCCGACCATCATCGGCGAGATCAAGCGCTTCTTCCGCGACACCTCCTGGTCCGTGCGGGTCCCGAGGCGGCTGCAGGAGCTGCGGCTGGACCTGGCCAAGGCGGGTGACGAGCTCGCGCAGCAGCTGGACCGCGCGCCGACCGTCGGCGAGCTGGCCGACCGGCTGCAGATCAGCGAGGCCGAGGTCGTCGAGGGCATGAGCGCGAGCAACGCCTACACCGCGAGCTCGCTGGACGCCCAGCCCGAGGAGGACGACTCCGAGGGCGCGCTCGCCGACCGCATCGGGTACGAGGACCACGGTCTGGAGGGGATCGAGTACGTGGAGTCCCTCAAGCCGCTGATCGCCGAGCTCTCGGCGCGCGACCGGCAGATCCTCTCGTTGCGCTTCGTGGGCAACATGACGCAGTCCGAGATCGGCGCCGAGCTGGGCATCTCCCAGATGCACGTGTCGCGGCTGCTCAGCCGCACCCTCGGGCGTCTGCGGCGGGGCCTGCTCGTGGAGGAGTGACCCGCCTCCCTCCCCCCGGAACGGAGCGACGGGCCCGGTGAGAGTCCTCTCACCGGGCCCTCCGCGTGCTCAGGACGGGCCGGCGGGGGAAGGCCGTGTACGCGATGTCGGCGCTGCCGGTGATCGTCTCGGACGCCGTCCCGCCAGGCGCGACCGAGGACGGCGCGGGCACGACCCGGCCGAGCGGCCGGGCCCCGTCACCGGCGCCGGAGGCCGGTGCCGCCGTGACGCACGGGGCCGTGCCGAAGGGGCCCGCGGCCGCCAGGGACAGCAGGGCCCCGGTCAGCACCCGTAGACGTCTCGATCCCGAACGTCCGCCACCGGTGCGGCCGCGTCCGCCCGCGCCTGGCGGGGGTCAGAGCGATGCGCGCACCCCGCGCCGCCATACGGCGGACACCAGCGGCACACCGGGCCGGTAGGCGAGGTGGACGTGCGACGGGGCGTCCAGCACGACCACGTCGGCCCGCGCGCCGGGGGCGAGCCGTCCGACGTCGTCCCGGCGCAGCGCCTGCGCGCCGCCCAGGGTCGCGGCCCGCACGGCCTCGTCGGGGGTCATCCCCATGTCCCGCACGGCGACGGCCACGCAGAAGGGCATCGAACTGGTGAAGGAGGAGCCCGGGTTGCAGTCCGTGGACAGCGCGACCGTCGCGCCCGCGTCGATCAGCCGCCGCGCGTCGGGGTAGACGGCGCGGGTGGAGAACTCGGCGCCGGGCAGCAGCGTGGCCACCGTGCGGCTGTTCGCGAGCGCGTCCACGTCGGCGTCCGTGAGGTGGGTGCAGTGGTCGGCGGAGGCCGCGTCCAGCTCCACGGCGAGCTGCACGCCCGGGCCGTGGCCGAGCTGGTTGGCGTGCACCCGCGGGACCAGCCCGCGGGCGGCGCCGGCGGTGAGGACGGCGCGCGCCTGGTCGCCGTCGAAGGCACCGCGCTCGCAGAAGACGTCGACCCAACGGGCGTACGGGGCGCAGGCGTCGAGCATCGGGCCGGTCACCAGGTCGACGTAGCCGGCCGGGTCGTCGGCGTACTCGGGGGCCACGATGTGCGCGCCGAGGAAGGTCACCTCGTCGGCGTGGTCGCCCGCGATGCGCAGGGCGCGGGCCTCGTCGTGCGGGGTGAGGCCGTAGCCGGACTTGGTCTCGATGGTGGTCGTGCCCTGGCGCAGGGCCTCGGCGACGTAGCGGGCGACGTTGGCGTGCAGTTCCTCGTCGCTCGCCGCACGGGTGGCGGCGACGGTGGTGCGGATGCCGCCCGCCGTGTACGCCCGGCCGGACATGCGGGCGTTGAACTCCTGGGTGCGGTCCCCGGCGAAGACCAGGTGCGAGTGGGAGTCGACGAAGCCGGGGACGACCGCCCGTCCGGCCGCGTCGTACGACTCGTCCGCGGCGGGCGCCGCCGCACGGGCGCCGACCCAGGCCACGTGCTCGCCGTCGATGACGACGGCGGCGTCCTCCAGCAGCCCGAGCGGGCCCTCCCCGAGCGCCGGGTCGTTGGTGACCAGGCTGCCGATGTTGGTGATGACGCTGCTGCTCATGACGGGTTTCCTTCGGCGGCGGGGACGGCGGAGATCGCGGCGGTCAGGGCGGCGCCGACGTCGTGGACGAGCTGGTGCACGCCGTCGCGGACGACGTGCCGGCCGCCGACCACCGTGTGGCGGACGTCGGCCCCGGTGGCCGCGAAGACGGCGGTCTCGGCGCCGAGCCGGGCGGGGGGTCCGGCGGTGCGCGGGCTGTCCAGCGCGATCGTGGTGAAGTCGGCGAGCGCGCCCGCCTCCAGCCGCCCGGCGTCGTCCCAGCCGAGTGAGGAGTGGCCGTCGGCGGTGGCGGCGCGCAGCAGCTGGGCGGCGGTCCAGTGGCCGCGGGTGCGGGTGCGCAGCCGCTCGTCCAGCTCCATGGCCCGCGCCTCCTCGAACAGGTCGATCACGGCGTGGCTGTCGCTGCCGAGGCTGAGCGGGCTGCCCGCCTGCTGCACCCGGCCGGCCGGGCCGATCCCGTCGGCGAGGTCCCGTTCGGTGGTGGGGCACATGCACACCGTGGTGCCGGAGCCGCCGAGCAGCGCGACGTCCTCATCGGTGAGGTGGGTGGCGTGCACGGCCGAGGTGCGCGGGCCGAGCACGCCGTGGTCGGCGAGCAGCCGGGTGGGGGTGACGCCGTACGCCGCCTGGCAGGCCTCGTTCTCGGCGGGCTGCTCGGACAGGTGGACGTGCAGCGGCGCCTGGCGCTCCTCGCCCCAGCGCACGACGGTCGCCAGCTGGTCCGCCGGGACCGCGCGCACCGAGTGGACGGCCGCACCGATCCGCGCGTGCGGCCGGTCGGTGAGGGCGGAGGCACGCTCGGCCCAGGCCTCGGCGTCGCCGTCGCTGAAGCGCAGCTGGTGCGGTTCGGGGGCGGCGCCGAAGCCGGAGGAGAGGTAGACGGTGTCGAGCAGGGTGATCCGGATGCCCGCCTCGGCGGCGGCGGCGATCAGCGCCTCGCCCATGGCGTTGGGCTCCTCGTAGGGGCCGCCGCCGGGCCGGTGGTGGACGTAGTGGAACTCGCCGACGCAGGTGATGCCGGCCAGCGCCATCTCCGCGTACGTGGCGCGGGCGAGGTCGAAGTAGGTCTGCGGGGTCAGCGCGGCCGCCACCCGGTACATGACCTCGCGCCAGGTCCAGAAGGTGCCGCTGCCCTGCTGCACGGTGCCGCGCAGCGCCCGGTGGAAGGCGTGGCTGTGCGCGTTGGCCAGGCCCGGCAGGGTGAGCCCGCGCAGCGTCACCGCCCCGACGGGCGGCGCGGCGGCCCCGGTGCGCACGGCGGCGATCCGGCCGTCGGCGGCGGTGTCGAGGACCACGCCCCGTTCGACGCGGCCGCCCGTCCACGCGTACTCGGCCCAGTAGCTCTGCGGCGTCAGCGACACGCCAGGCCCTCCAGTACGTCGGCGAGTGCGGTCACCCCGGCCAGGCAGTCGTCCTCGGTGGCCGTCTCGGCCGGGGAGTGCGAGACCCCGGTGGGGTTCCGTACGAACAGCATGGCGGTCGGCACGGCCTCGGAGAGGATGCCGGCGTCGTGTCCCGCCCCGGTCGGCAGCACGGGCACGTTCCCGAGCAGCTTGACCAGCTCGTCGCGCAGGCCGTGCGCGAACTCCACGACCGGGGTGAACGACTCCCGTGTGACCTGCACCCGGACGCCGTCGCGCGCGCCCCGCTCGACCGCGGCGCGCTCGATCTCGCCCACCACCTCGGCCAGGGTGGCCTCGTCGGCGGCGCGCGAGTCCAGCCAGCCGCGTACGAGGGAGGCGATGGCGTTGACGCCGTTGGGCTCCACGCCGACCTTGCCGAAGGTGGCCAGCGCCCCGGCGAGCCGGGCCTTCTTGCGGGCGGCCAGCACGGTGTTGGCGTAGGTCAGCATCGGGTCGCGGCGGTCCTCCAGGCGGGTGGTGCCCGCGTGGTTGGCCTCGCCGTGGAAGTCGAACCGCCAGCGGCCGTGCGGCCAGATGGCGGAGGCGACGCCGACCGCGTGCGGGGTGTCGGCGAGGAAGCGGCCCTGCTCGACGTGGAGCTCGACGAACGCGCCGATGCGGGCGAGGCGTTCGGGGTCCGGGCCGATCGCCTCGGGGTCGTGGCCGGCGCGTTCCATGGCCTGGGCGAGGGTGACGCCGTCGCCGTCGCGCAGGGTGTGGGCCCTGTCGGGGGTGAGCTGTCCCGCGGTCAGCCGGGAGCCGACGCAGGCCAGCCCGAAGCGGGCGCCCTCCTCGTCGCCGAAGTTGACGACCGCCAGGGGCCTTGCGGGAGCGGCGCCACGGGCGCGCAGCTCGTCCAGCGCCGCGAAGGACGACACGACGCCCAGCGGCCCGTCGAAGGCGCCGCCGTCCGGCACCGAGTCCAGGTGCGAACCGGTGACGACGGCGTCCCCCGCGGCGGGGTCGCCCAGCCAGGCCCACTGGTTGCCGTTGCGGTCCAGCTCGTAGGCCAGGCCCCGGCTCTCGGCCTGCGCCCGGAACCAGGCGCGGCAGTCGGTGTCCGCGCCGGTCCAGGCGTAGCGGCGGTAGCCGCCGGAGCCGGAGTCGCGACCGATCGGCCGCAACTCCGTCCACATCTCGTGGAACGAGGAGGTCACGCCTCCCCGCCTTCCGCGCCCTCGCGCATGGGCACGCGCACGCCGCGCTCGGCGGCGACCTCCTCGGCGCGCTCGTACCCGGCGTCGACGTGCCGGATGACGCCCATGCCGGGGTCGTTGGTGAGCACGCGGCGGATCTTCTCGCCCGCCAGCTTGGTGCCGTCGGCGACGGTGACCTGGCCGGCGTGGATCGAGCGGCCGATGCCGACGCCGCCGCCGTGGTGGATGGAGACCCAGGAGGCGCCGGAGGCGACGTTGACCATGGCGTTGAGCAGCGGCCAGTCGGCGATGGCGTCGGAGCCGTCGAGCATGGCCTCGGTCTCGCGGTACGGGGAGGCCACCGAGCCCGCGTCGAGGTGGTCGCGGCCGATGACGACCGGCGCGGCCAAAGTGCCGTCGGCGACCATCTCGTTGAAGCGCTCACCGGCCTTGTCGCGCTCGCCGTAGCCGAGCCAGCAGATGCGGGCGGGCAGGCCCTGGAAGTGGACGCGCTCGCCGGCCATCTTGATCCAGCGGGCCAGCGACTCGTTCTCCGGGAAGAGCTCCAGGATCGCCTTGTCGGTCTTGGCGATGTCGGCCGGGTCGCCGGACAGCGCCGCCCAACGGAAGGGGCCCTTGCCCTCGCAGAACAGCGGGCGGATGTAGGCCGGGACGAAGCCGGGGAAGGCGAACGCGCGCTCGTAGCCCGCGAGCTGGGCCTCACCGCGGATGGAGTTGCCGTAGTCGAAGACCTCGGCGCCGGCGTCCATGAAGCCGACCATGGCCTCGACGTGCTTGGCCATCGCCTCGCGGGCCCGCTGGGTGAACTCGGCGGGCTTCTCGGCCGCGTAGGAGGTCATGTCCGCGAAGTCGACCCCGATCGGCAGGTACGCCAGCGGGTCGTGCGCGGAGGTCTGGTCGGTGACGATGTCGATGGGCGCGTCCATCGCCAGCAGCTGCGGCACCAGTTCGGCGGCGTTGCCCAGCACGCCGATGCTGAGCGGCTTGCGCTGGTCGCGGGCCTCGGTGGCCAGGGCGAGGGCGTGCTCCAGGGAGTCGGCCCGCACGTCCAGGTAGCGGTGCTCGATGCGGCGCTCGATGGCGCGCGGGTCGACGTCGATGCAGATCGCGACGCCGCCGTTCATGGTGACGGCGAGCGGCTGGGCGCCGCCCATGCCGCCGAGACCGGCGGTGAGGGTGATGGTGCCGGCCAGGCTGCCGCCGAACTTCTTCTCGGCGACGGCGGCGAAGGTCTCGTAGGTGCCCTGGAGGATGCCCTGGGTGCCGATGTAGATCCACGAACCGGCCGTCATCTGGCCGTACATGGTCAGGCCCAGCGCCTCCAGGCGGCGGAACTCCTCCCAGGTGGCCCAGTCGCCGACGAGGTTGGAGTTGGCGATGAGCACGCGCGGCGCCCACTCGTGGGTCTGCATCACGCCGACCGGGCGGCCGGACTGGACGAGCATCGTCTCGTCCTGCTTGAGGCCCTGGAGGGTGCGCACCATCGCGTCGAACGACCGCCAGTCACGGGCGGCCTTGCCGGTGCCGCCGTAGACGACGAGCTTCTCGGGGTGCTCGGCGACCTCGGGGTCGAGGTTGTTCTGCAGCATCCGCAGCGCGGCTTCCTGCTGCCACCCCTGGGCGGTGAGCGCGCTGCCGCGCGGTGCGCGTACGGTCCTCGGTCCGGCACCGGTTCCGGTCATGCCCCTGCCTCCTCGTGACTGGATTGAGTCATTCACATCCTGGTCTGCTGAATAGCACTAGTCAACCGGGCCGCGGCACCTCCGCGACGCCCCTGCCGCCCCGATGCACCGCTGGACACGTCCCCCTTCCCGGCCCGCTCGTACCCGCCGGCCCCGCACGACGGCACCCAGCGGCCACGGGACGCGCGGGCGGCACCCGGCACGGCCCGGAGCCGGCCACCCCGCCGGCGGCCTCCGGCACCCGCGGCACGGACGTCGCACGCACCGTCGTCGCGCCGCAGGCAGGGCACCCGGCTCGGGCGCGTCGGCACCGGACCGGCGCCCGCAAGGGACGCCCCGCACGACTCGTGGGCCGCGACCGGCACCACCGTCGCGGGCGGACGCGGGGAGCCTGCCCGTAGCGGTCCCGGGCTGACACGATGGCGGTATGACCGAGGAACCGGCGGCACGACGGGGACGGGCACTGCGCGCGGCGGTCGAACAGGGCCTGGTCGGCCCGGACAGACCCGTGGTCGGACTGCTCGACCTGGACGGCGTCCGGGCGGCCGCCGCCGAACTGCGGGCGGCCTTCGCGACGCCCGGGGTGGAGGTCACGCACACCTTCGCGGTCAAGGCGGCCTCCTTGGTGCCGGTGCTGCGGCTGCTGTCCGAGGAGGGCATCGGCGCGGAGGTCGCCAGCCCCGGCGAGCTGGCCCTGGCCCGGGCCGCGGGCGTACCCGCCGGGAGGATCGTGCTGGACTCCCCCGCCAAGACCCCGGACGAGCTGCGGGAGGCGCTCGCCCTCGGCATCGCCCTCAACGCCGACAACCCGCAGGAACTGGCCCGCCTGGACCGGCTCGTACCCCCCGGCACCACCGCCGCCCCGCTGGGCCTGCGGGTCAACCCCCAGGTCGGCGCGGGCAGCATCGGGGCGATGAGCACGGCCACCGCCACGTCGAAGTTCGGCGTCGCCCTGCGCGACGAGGGCGCCGTGGACTGGGTGGTCCGCGCCTACCTCGACCGGCCCTGGCTCACCCGGCTGCACACCCACACCGGGTCGCAGGGAGTACCCCTGGAGCTGATGGCGGCCGGGGTCCGCGCCGCGTACGAGCTCGCGGAGCGGATCAACACGGCGGCCGGGCGCCGGCAGGTGACCACCCTCGACATCGGCGGCGGTCTGCCGGTCAACTTCGCCTCCGACGAGGTCCGGCCCGGTTTCCGCGCCTACGCCGACGCGCTCCGCGCCGCCGTGCCCGGGCTCTTCGACGGGCGGTACGCGCTGGTCACGGAGTTCGGGCGGTCACTGGTGGCCAAGCAGGGCACGATCCTGGCGCGCGTGGAGTACACCAAGTCCGCCGGGGGCCGCGCGATCGCCGTGACGCACGCCGGCGCCCAGGTCGCCACGCGCACCGTCTTCGCGCCCGGCGCCTGGCCGCTGCGGGTGCTGGCCCTCGATCCGCGGGGCCGCCCCAAGGACGGCGCCCCGGTCGTCCAGGACGTGGCCGGGCCGTGCTGCTTCGCGGGCGACCTCGTCGCGACGGCGCGCGAACTGCCGCTGCTCGCGGAGGGCGACCTCGTGGCGCTGCCCGACACGGGGGCGTACTACTTCTCGACGCACTTCGCGTACAACTCGCTGCCCCGCCCCGCCGTCCACGGCTACTCCGGGCCCGACCCGGACTTCCGCACCCTGCGCCGCGCCCAGACCATCGAGGACCTCGTACGGGAGAGCGGCGGCTGAACCGGCCGGGCCGCGGCACGACCGGCCCGCCCCGGCCGTCACCCGGACGGCTCAGTGGGCCGCCGCGGCCCGGCGGCGCGACGATCCGCCCGGACCGGCGTCGCCCGCGACCGGCCCGGTGGCCTCGTACCCGGGGACGGACGGGGCGGCGGGACCGCGTCTTGCGTGCTCGGGCCGGACCCACAGCAGCGTCTCGTGCGCCCGCTCCCAGCGTCCGAGCCATACGGCCTTGGCCCACAGCCCCGCCCCGGCACCGGCCAGCAGCATCCCCGCCGCCGCTGGCGCGGCGACGCCGGACGCGACGGCCACCGCGAACGCCCCGAGCAGCCACCAGCGCCGGGCCCGGGACCAGGCGCGTGCGGTGACCCGGCGGTCCTGCAGGAAGGCGCCCCGGGGCGCGCGCTCGGCCGCCTCCGCCAGGGCGGTGTACCGCCCCCGGCGCACCAGGAAGGCCACCACCGCGGCGACCACGAAGAGCGCGGCCCCGCCCAGCACCCCGATCCGGCGGCCGGTCAGTCCGGGCACGAACACCCCGACGCCCGCCGCCACGAGCCCCAGCCACCACAGCCACCGCGCCGGTACCCGCACCAGGACCGCCACCCGCGCCAGCGCATACGCTCCCCGCACCACCGCTGCCTCCTCCACGGCTCGTTCCGAGTGTGCTGGGGAGGGAGGTTACTCACGGAACATCAAGATTCCGTGAGAAAGGACCCGGGACCGGCACCGCATGCGGCCCCCGGGGCGCGGTGCTACCACTGAGAGCAGGGGCCAGAGGGGCTGGAGTGGTGCGTATGAACATCGTGGTCGACCTCAATCGCTGCCAGGCCTACGCGCAGTGCGCGTTCCTCGCTCCCGAGGTCTTCGAACTGCACGGCGAGGAGGCGCTGCTGTACGTCCCGGCCGTCCCGGAGGACCAGCAGGAGCGCGTCCACCGGGCCGCGGTGGCGTGCCCGGTGCAGGCCATCCTCGTGGGCGGGGCGGCTGGTGCCGATGTCCGATGAACTGCGCGACGGGCGCATCGTCGTCGTCGGCGCGTCCCTGGCCGGTCTGCGGGCCGCCGAGACGCTGCGCGACGAGGGGTTCGAGGGCTCGCTGACCCTGGTGGGCGACGAACCCCATCCACCGTACGACCGGCCGCCGCTGTCCAAGCAGGTGCTGCTCGGCCGGGTGCCGGCGACGGGGACCGGGCTCCCCGCGCGCCGCCCGGTGGACGCGCGGTGGAAACTGGGCGTCGCCGCGACGGGCGTGGACGGGGCCGGCAAGCGGGTCTTCCTCGCGAACGGCGAGGAACTGCCGTACGACCGCCTGCTGATCGCCACCGGCACCCGTGCCCGCCCCTGGCCGAACCCCGCCGAGGCCGCGCTGGACGGGGTGTTCGCGCTGCGGACCAGCGACGACGCGGCCGGGCTCGCGGAACGGCTGGACGCGGGGCCCCGGCGCGTGCTGGTGATCGGCGCCGGGTTCACCGGATCGGAGATCGCCTCCGCCTGCCGGGAGCGGGACATCCCGGTGACCGTGGTGGAGCGCGGCCCCGCGCCCCTGGTGGGCGCGCTCGGCGGGACGCTCGGCGCGGTCGCCGCGGAGATGCACCACAGGCACGGGGTGGACCTCCGCTGCGGGGTGCAGGTCACCTCTCTGGAGGGTGATGGCCGGCTGACCGGCGCCCGGCTCTCCGACGGGAGCATCGTCGAGGCGGACGTGGCGGTGGTGGCCCTCGGCGCCGTGCGCAACACCGAGTGGCTGGCCGATTCGGGCCTGGCCGCGGGCCCGCGCGGCGTGACCTGCGACGCCGGCTGCCGCGCCTTCAACATGTACGGCATCGTCACCGACGACGTGTTCGTCGCCGGCGACGTGGCCCGTTTCCCGCACCCGCTCTTCGGCTACCAGTTGATCGCCCTGGAGCACTGGGGCAACGCGGTCGCGCAGGCCGAGGTCGCGGCCCACAACATGGTCAGCGCGGGGCCGTTCCGGCGGCCGCACCTGGCGGTGCCGACCTTCTGGTCCAGCCAGTTCGGCCACAACATCAAGTCGGTGGGCGTGCCCACCTACTCCGACCAGGTCGTCGTCGCCCAGGGCTCGCTGCGCGAGGCGCGGCTGGTCGTCGTCTACGGCTACAAGGGCCGCATCACCGCCGCGGTGTCGGTGAACCGGGCCAAGTGGCTGGACTACTACCAGAACCTGATCGAGACGGCCGCGCCGTTCCCGCCCGAGCCGGGGGCCGCCGACCGGACCGCCCCGATGATCCCCCTGCCGTCCGACGTGCCCGACCCCGCGGTGCTCTCGCACGGCCCGACGGTCGCCCTCACCGGTCATCTGCCGGACCGGCGCCTGACCCTGGTGCGGCCCGCCGGCTGAGGCCGCCGCCCACCGCCTGGCCGACGGGCCGTGGCAGGACGCCGCGGCCCACGACGACGAGGAGCCCCCGCGCATGGCTGCGGACACGCTGTTCCGGAGGATCACCGACTACGCCAGCCGGCCCGATCCGTACCCGCTCTACGCCGAACTCCGCGAGAGCAAGGTGGCGCCGCAGGACGACGGCAGCTACCTCGTCGGCACGTACCACGAGATCACGGCCCTGCTCCACGACCCGCGGATCAGCTCCGACCGGCGCCACCGCAGCGATCCGGAGGAGGTCCGGCTGGCCGGCGAGCTGGCGCCGTCCTTCATCGGCCTCGACGACCCCGAGCACGACCGGCTCCGCCGCACCACGATGCGGCCCTTCGGCCCGCCGCACACCCCCGGCCGGGTCGACGCCATGCACGGTGAGATCGTCCGCATCGCCGACGGACTCGTCGCCGGGCTCCGCGGCAAGGAGCGCATCGACGTCGTCGACGACTTCGCCTACCCGCTCCCCGTCACCGTGATCTGCCGCCTGCTGGGGGTGCCCCGGGAGGACGAGCCGAAGTTCCGCGGCTGGTCCGACGCGATCGTCGGCGGACTGGACCTCAACCCCGACGAGGACCCCACCGAGCGCACGCAGGCGGCCACCGAGGCCCGCCGGGCGATGGGGGTCTACCTGGGCGGGCTGGCCGAGGAGCGGCACGGCAAGCCCTCCGACGACCTGCTGTCGGCCTTCGTCAACGACCAGGACCCGGCCGGCGGGCTGAACCGGATCGAGCTGATGGTCACCTCGGTGCTGCTGCTCGTCGCCGGGCACGAGACCACCGTCAACCTGATCACCAACGGCATGCTCACCCTGCTGCGCCGGCCCGACCAGCTGGAGCTGCTGCGCGGCGAACCGGCCCTGATGCCGCGGGCGGTGGAGGAACTGCTGCGCTTCGAACCGCCCGTGCAGATGCTGCCCCAGCGCACCCCGCTGGTCGACGTCGAGATCGCCGGGGTCACCGTGCCCAAGGGGGCGCCCCTGGTCCTGGTGCTCGCTTCCGGCAGCCGCGATCCGCGGCGGTTCCACGACCCCGACCGGTTCGACCCGCGGCGCACGGACAACCAGCACCTGGGCTTCGGCAGCGGTGTGCACAGCTGCTTCGGGGCGCCGCTCGCCCGGCTGGAGGCGCAGATCGCCCTGACGGCCCTGCTGCGCGACCTGGACGGCCTGCGGCTGGTGGAGGACCCGCCGCCCTACCGGCGCAGCCCGGTGCTGCGCGGTCCCCGCCACCTCCTTGTCGAGCACGACGGGACGGGCGCCTGACCGCGGCCCGTCACCGGGCCGGGGGCCGTCACCGGGCCGGGGACGGGTCATTCCACGAACAGGCCCTGCGCCGCGGCCTTGGTGTCGAACTCCTCCAGCCGCGCCTGCGCGTCCGGCAGCCCGTCGCACATGGCCTCCAGCAGGACCCGCCCGAGCAGCATCGGCGCGCACGCCGTGTCGAAGGCGAGCCCCGTGCCGACGGCCGCCGGGAGGAGGACGTCGGAGTGGGCGGCGACCGGCGCGAACGCGCTGTCGGCGACGGTGACGACGGTGAGCCCGGCGGAGCGGGCGTACTCCAGGGCCTCGACCACCTCGCGCGGGTGCCGGGGCAGCGCGAAGCACAGCAGGGCGCTCGCCCCGGCCCGGACGGCCGCGTCGACGCGGTCGGCGAGCATGCTGCCGCCCTCGTCGAGGAGCCGGACGTCGGGGTGCACCTTGGCGGCGAAGTAGCCGAAGCCCCGGGCCTGGGCGGCCGCGGCGCGCAGGCCCAGCACGGGCAGCGGCCGGGACGCGGCGAGCAGGGCGCCCGCGCGGGCGACGGGCGCGGGGTCGGCGAGAAGTGCGGCCAGGTGCCGCAGGTTCTCGATCTCGGCCTGCACGGCTTCCTGGTACTCGTTGTACGTGTCGCCGGCCGGCCGGCCCGGGGGCACCGCGGCGGGGGCGACCTCGCGCAGGTGGCGGCGGAGCGCGGGGTAGCCGTCGAAGCCGAGCGCGACCGCGAAGCGGGTCACGGAGGGCTGGCTGACCCCGGCCAGTTCGGCGACCTCGACGCTGGACAGGAACGGCGCGTCGGCGGCCCGCCGCACGAGGCAGTGGGCGATGCGGCGCTGGGTGGGCGTGAGCCGGTGCGCTTCGAACAGCTTCACCAGGCGCGCCGACGCGCTGTCGGTCCCGTCGGCCGCGGTGGCGTTGTCGGTGGCCATGACGCCCTCTCCGCTCGGCTATTCATGTGCCGATGACTCTGCATGATTCTATGCAGGACGGCAAGGCGGCCCCGCTCACGCGGGCGGCAGCAGCTTCTTCTGCGGTTTGCCCATCGCGTTGCGCGGCAGTTCGGTCAGGAAGCGGACCTTGCGGGGGCGCTTGTGCACGGACAGGTGCCCGGCCACGAAGTCGATCAGCTCGCGCTCGCCGACCCCGTCCGCCACCACGTAGGCCACGATCTCCTGGCCGAGGTCGGCGTGCGGGGCGCCCACGACGGCCGCCTCGCGCACCGCGGGGTGGTCCAGCAGGGCGTTCTCCACCTCGCCCGCGCCGATGCGGTAGCCGCCGGACTTGATCAGGTCGGTGGAGGCCCGCCCGACGATCCGGTGCATGCCGTCCGGCTCGATCGCCGCGATGTCACCGGTGCGGAACCAGCCGTCCTCGGTGTACGAGGCGGCGGTCGCCTCCGGCCGCCCCAGGTAGCCGTCGAAGAGCGTGGGCCCGGTGAGCTGCAGCTCGCCGATCTCCGCGCCGGGCTCCGCCGCGATCCGGGTGCGGATCCCCGGCAGCGGCAGCCCGACCGAGCCGGGGCGCCGCTCACCGTCCGCCCGGGTGCTCACCGTGATCAGGGTCTCCGTCATGCCGTAGCGCTCGACCGGCCGCTGCCCGGTCAGCGCCGCCAGGTCCCGGAAGACCGGCGCGGGCAGCGGCGCGCTGCCGGAGACCAGCAGCCGGGCGCCGCTCAGCGCCCTGGCGGAGTCCGGGTCCGCCGCGACCCGGCCCCAGACGGTCGGCACGCCGAAGTACAGGCTGCCGCCGGCCGCCGCGTACGCCTGCGGGGTGGGCCGGCCGGTGTGGACCAGGCGGCTCCCGGTGCGCAGCGCGCCGAGCACGCCGAGCACCAGACCGTGCACGTGGAACAGCGGGAGCCCGTGGACGAGGGTGTCCTCCGCGGTCCACTCCCAGGCCCCGGCGAGGGCGTCCAGGTCGGCGGCGACCGCCCGGCGCGACACGAGCACGCCCTTGGGCGCCCCGGTGGTGCCCGAGGTGTACAGGACGAGGGCCGTGGTGTCCGGGTCCGGCTCCGGGCCGTCCCAGGACCCGCGCTCGGTGAGGACGGCCGGGGGTGCCTGCACGGCCCCGGAGTCGCGCAGGATGTGGTCGCGCTCGGCCGGACCCGCGTCGGGCGGCACGGGGACGACGGGGACGCCCGCGAGGAGGCCCCCGACGACCGCCGCGACCGTCTCCAGGGACGGCGTCGCGTGCACCGCGACCGCCGGGGCACCCGCGACACGTGCCGCGAAGGCAGCCGCGGCGCCGAGCAGTTCCTCGCGTGAGCAGGGGCGTCCGTCGACGGTGACCGCGTCGGGGCGGTCGGACGGGGCGTGGTGGAGGGCGGTCAGCAGGCGCGGCACGTGTCCGGTCACGGGACGACCCTACTGGGGCGATCCCCGGGAAGGTTCGGGGGTTTCCCCCAGTGCCACGGGGCCGCCCGGTCCGTACGGTGGCGTCATGGACGCCCGTGACCCTGAGCTCAAGAAGGAATTCGCCGCCACCCTCCAGGCGCGCAAGGACCTGGGGGAGGAGTACGAATCCGCCCTCATCGACTCCTTCCTGGAGAAGATGGACCGGCGCATCGACTCCCAGGTCGAGCGGCGGGTGCGCCGTGAACTGGCAGAGAACCAGACGGCGTTCGCCCGTTCCGGTCGCCGGGTCGGCCCGGAGGCGCGGGGCCACGGCGGCGGCCGTTTCGGCGCCCGCTACGGCTTCGGCGCGTTCTCCCTGATCATGGCCATCCCGCTGTCCGCCATCGCGGCCGACAAGGCCGACCTGCCCGGGCTGCTCGTCGCGTGGGTCGGCATCGTCGCCGTCAACGCGGCCCACTCGCTGGGGTGGCTCCTCCACGAGCGGGGCGCTTCCCCGCGCCGCGACAGGGACCAGGACGCCTGGGAGGACTGACGGCCTGACGGCGGCGGGCGCTCCCCGCACGCGTCGAGGGCGCACGACCCGACGCACGGGTGGCCGCCCGCGCGCCCGGCTCCCCCGCCGCTCGGGGCGTGGGGGAGAACGTTCGAAGAGCGCGGCGGCCCGTTCCAGGAGCGTGGCAGGGACGGCCGCGGTCGCGGCCGCGCTCGTGGTTGCCGTGGTTGCCGTGGCTGCCGCGGATGCCGCGGATGCCGCGGCGACCACGGATACGGACGGCTGCCTGCGACGGCGATGAGTTGCGGTGGTCGATCCCATGTCAAGGACGGTAGGCGGAACGCCGCCCACAAGATGATCTTGCTCGAATCCTGTGGATGACCCGCGGGTTGTGGACAACCCCGTCACCCGAAAGACGTCACAGCGCTGCCCGGGCCCACCGGCGCCGGCGCGCCACTACGCCGTGAGCAGTGCGACGACACGGCGGGCCGCGCTCTCGTCGCGGGCCGCGGCGAAGGGCAGCGGCCCCGCGGCCATGCGGAACGGCAGCCCGTCCGCGCCGAGCACCGTACCGCCCGCCTCGGCGACCAGCAGGATCCCCGGGGAGTGGTCCCAGGGGTTGTCGTAGGCGTAGGTGGCCGCGTCGAGCCGCCCGAGGGCGACGTCGAGGTAGTCGCAGCCGGCGGAGCCGCTCGCCCAGGGCTTGACGCCGTGTGCCGCCCCCGTCTCGTACAGCCGCCGGTGCTGGTCGGCCGTGAGGTGCGCGGGCCGGGCGCCGGCCACCAGCAGCACCTCGTCCGCGTCCCGCGCGCCGCCCGCGGCCAGGCGCAGCGGCCGGCCCCCGGCGTACGCGCCCTCACCGCGCCGGGCGGTGGCGAGGACCCCGTCGACCGGCCGGTACGTCCAGGAGGCGAGCAGCTCACCGCGGGCGGCGAGGGCGACCTGGGTGACGAACGAGGAGTCGCCGCGGACGAAGTTGGAGGTGCCGTCGACCGGGTCGACGATCCAGACCGGATCGTCGCCCAGCAGCGCCCCGAGCAGCGCGGGGTCGGCGTGCACGGCCTCCTCGCCGATGACGGCCGAGCCCGGCAGCAGGCGGGTGAACGTACGGGTGAGGCGTTCCTCGATGCGGCGGTCGGCGACCGTGACGAGGTCCAGGGGGCCCTTCTTCTCGTCGACGTCGCCCTCGGCGAGACGGCCGAAGCGGGCGAGCGCCTCCTCGTCGGCCGCGGTGCGTATGGACTCCTCGACGGCTGCGAACGTCTGCGCGCTGATCACGGCGGCCACTCAACCAGAAGAGCGGTCCGCGCGGGGGCGCGGACCGCTCTTCCACAGATAGCGCGGGAACCGCCGCACCCCCGGTCACCCGGGGGGCGGGACGACGGCGGTCCCCGCGAGGGACGCGGGCCGGATCAGGGCCGGGCCACGCGTCCTTGGGGTCACCATGGAGGTCCGGGAGCCGCTCCGGAGGTCCTTGGCGCCACATCCGTGGTGTCGGCCGGGCGACCGGTGTGCCGTCCGCCGACATCCACCAATGTGCCGGAGCCGTGTTAAATGCGTGCTGCGGACACGTGACGCCGGTGTACCACTTCCGCGAACCCGCGGCGGACCCGCCCGGGGTCGCCCGGGGTCGCCCGGGATTCGCCCGGGATCCTCCGGGGGGTGCCGTTACCTGGCCTCTTCGGCGAGGAAGGCGAGCAGGTCCTGGCGGCTGACCACGCCCGTCGGCTTGCCCTCGACCAGCACGATCGCCGCGTCGGCCGAGCCCAGCACGGCCATCAGGTCGCCGACCGGCTCGCCGGAGCCCACCTGCGGCAGCGGCGCGCTCATGTGCCGCTCCAGCGGGTCGTCGAGGGTGGCGCGCTTGGTGAACAGCGCGTCGAGCAGCTCCCGCTCCACGACGGAGCCGATGACCTCGGCGGCCATGACGTCGGGGTGGCCGGCGCCCGGCTTGACGATCGGCATCTGCGAGACGCCGTACTCGCGCAGCACCTCGATGGCCTGGCCGACGGTCTCCTCGGGGTGCATGTGCACCAGGTGCGGCAGGCCGCCGTCCTTGCGGTCCAGGACGTCGGCGACACGGGCCTGGCCGGTGCCCTCCTCCAGGAAGCCGTAGTCGGCCATCCACTCGTCGTTGAAGATCTTCGACAGGTAGCCGCGGCCGGAGTCCGGCAGCAGCACGACCACCACGTCGTCCGGGCCGAGCCGCTCGGCCACGCGGAGCGCCGCGACGACCGCCATGCCGCAGGAGCCGCCGACGAGCAGGCCCTCCTCCTTGGCCAGGCGCCGGGTCATCTGGAAGGAGTCCTTGTCGGAGACCGCGACGATCTCGTCCGCGACGGTGCGGTCGTAGGCGGTGGGCCAGAAGTCCTCACCGACGCCCTCGACGAGGTACGGGCGGCCGGAGCCGCCGCTGTAGACGGAGCCCTCCGGGTCGGCGCCGATGACCTTCACTCCGCCGTCCGAGGCGTCCTTCAGGTAGCGGCCGGTGCCGGAGATGGTGCCGCCGGTGCCGACGCCCGCCACGAAGTGCGTGATCTTCCCCTCGGTCTGCTCCCACAGCTCCGGGCCGGTGGAGTGGTAGTGCGAGGCCGGGTTGTTGGGGTTGCTGTACTGGTCGGGCTTCCAGGCGTTCGGGGTCTCGCGCACCAGCCGGTCGGAGACGTTGTAGTAGGAGTCCGGGTGCTCGGGGTCCACGGCGGTGGGGCAGACCACGACCTCGGCGCCGTAGGCCCGCATGACGTTGATCTTGTCCGCGGAGACCTTGTCCGGGCAGACGAAGATGCAGTGGTAGCCCTTCTGCTGGGCCACGATCGCCAGGCCCACACCCGTGTTGCCCGAGGTGGGCTCCACGATCGTGCCGCCGGGCTTGAGTTCGCCGCTCTTCTCCGCGGCCTCGATCATCCGCAGCGCGATGCGGTCCTTGACCGAACCGCCGGGGTTGAAGTACTCGACCTTGGCCAGGACGGTCGCCTGGATCCCTGCCGTCACGCTGTTGAGCCTCACCAGCGGGGTGTTGCCGACGAGACTGATCATCGAGTCGTGGAACTGCACCATTGTCTCCGGGTTCTCCGTGATTGTGAGGCCAGGGTAAGCGGTTTTGCGGCGGGGGGCGGCCCCCTCGGGGACCGGGCGTCGCACCCTTCACATTGGTGTTACGTACGCCCCGGAAGGTCCGGTTGTAGAGTCGCACCGTGGCGCGATCACGACACGTCGCACTTACGACACCGGGCTTGTACAACCGGGGGGTGGGCCATGCCTGACGAGAAGCACCCGGACACCGCCGGCGCGGGCCCGGGCAACGCCGACTACCTCGCCGCCCTCAGCGGTCTGGCGGCCGTGGAGTCCGGCCTCGCCGCGGTGCGGGAACGGCTGACGGCGCTGGCCGCCGTGCGCCCGGCGCGGCCGGCCGAGCCGGTGATGCCGGGCGGGATCGCCGAGGTGATCCACGGCGAGGCGGAGCAGCAGCACATGATCGAGCAGCTGCAGCGCGAGGCCCGCAAGGAGGTGCTGACCTTCGTCCGGCCGCCGTACGTGGCCGCGGCGGGCAACGTGGTGCAGAAGGAGCGGCTGACCGCGGGGGTGGAGTACCGCTCGCTGTACGAGACCACCGCCCTGGTCTACCCGGGGGCGGCGGACATGCCGGGCTTCGTCGAGCCGGGCGAGCTGGCCCGGGCGGCGCCGAGCGTGCCGATGAAGCTGATGATCGTCGACGCCGAGCGGGCGCTGCTGCCGCTGTCCGGCGGCCGCGACCGGTCCGTGGTCTCCTCCGCCGGACTGCTGCTGCTCCACCCCTCGGTGCTGGTGGACGCGCTGCTGGAGCTCTTCGAGGACCGCTGGCTGCGCGGCACGCCGCTGCGGATGCCCTCGCCCGGCGAGACCGAGGAGGACCCGGAGTTCCCCGGCTCCCCCGAACTGGACGAGCAACTGCTCTCGCTGCTGATGTCCGGGCTGCCCGACAAGGCGATCGCCTCCCAGCTCGGGATATCCCTGCGCACGCTGCAGCGCAGGATCCGGTCCCTGATGGAGTCCACCGGAACCGCCAACCGCACCCAGCTCGCCTGGTTCGTCGCCCAGCAGCGGCTGACCTGAGTCCGGGCCGCCCAGCGGTTGCGGCGGGCATCGGACGGGGCAACAAATCGTTGTACGGGTCGGGCCACGGGGGCCCGCACACCCGGCGCGGGAGGTGGACGTTGTCCAGGGCAAGGGTGGCGCGGCGGATCGCTACGGCCGCCGCGTACGGAGGAGGCGGCATCGGGCTGCTGGGCGGCGCCGCGGTCGGCCTGCTGCTGACCGAGGGCGCGCTCGCCCGCCGGGCCGTGGGCGGCTCCGACGCCGTCCCGCCCCGCGCGGACGGGGTGTACGGCGCCGCCTTCGCGCTGAGCACCGACGAGCGGCCGATCGTGCTGGCCCTCGCGGGTGACTCCACGGCGGCGGGCCAGGGGGTGCACCGGGCGAGCCAGACCCCCGGTGCGCTGCTGGCGTCCGGGGTGGCGGCGGTGGCGGAACGGCCGGTGCGGATGGTCAACGTGGCCAATCCCGGCGCACAGTCCGACGACCTGGCCCGCCAGGTCGATCTCCTGCTGGGGTCCGGCCCCGGTACGGCACCCGACCTGTGCGTGATCATGATCGGGGCGAACGACGTGACCCGGCGGATGCCACTGGCCGTCTCGGTGCGGCTCCTGTCCGACGCGGTACGGCGGCTGCGCGAGGCGGGCTGCGAGGTGATCGTCGGGACCTGCCCCGACCTGGGCACGATCGAGCCGGTCTACCAGCCGCTGCGCTGGATCGCCCGCCGGCTGAGCCGGCAGCTCGCGGCGGCGCAGACCATCGCGGTGGTCGGCATCGGCGGCCGCACCGTCTCCCTGGGCGACCTGCTCGGGCCCGAGTTCGAGTCCCGCCCCCGCGAGATGTTCGGCCCGGACAACTACCACCCCTCGGCCGAGGGGTACGCGACCGCGGCCATGGCGATGCTGCCGACCCTCTGCTCCGCCGTCGGGCTGTGGCCCGAGGAGGACGAGCGCCCCGACGCCCGGCGCGGCGAGGGCTTCCTCCCGGTGGCCCAGGCTGCCGCGGAAGCCGCCGGCGAGGCCGGTACGGAGGTCACCGCGGCCGCCGGCACGGTCTCCGGCCCCCGCGGCCGCTGGGCCCTGCTCAAGCGGCGCCGCCGGCGCCGCCTCCCCGACGCGACCGAACCGGCCGCCACGGCGGCGGCCGAGGCCGCCCAGAACTAGGGCCTCCCGGCGGGGCGCGGGCCCTCGGACGGCGGTACGCGCCGCCGCCGTCCGCGGGTCCGTTGCGCCTGCGGCGGGCCGTCTCCCACCCACCCACCCGAACCCCGGACGATCGGCCACCGCAGGGGCACTCGGCGCGCACCGCCGCCCTCCGACGGAGGCGGCGTGGGCCCCGGCGAGACCTCCGCCCGGCGACCGCGACCGTCCGGGGTCCGCTGCGCCCGCAGCAAGGTCATCCCCCCACCGCCGCCCTCCGCGGAAGGCGCCTGTGGGCTGGCGCCGGAGCGGCAGCTTGCCGCCGTCCACTGGTCCGCTGCGCCCGCGGCCGAGTCGCGGTCACGGACGCACAAGGCCGCCTTGTCGGCGCCCGCCGCAGCCGCGGCCGCGCCCCCGGGCCGTAGCGCGGTGGCGGGCGCGACGACCCGGGCCCGCGACCACCACAAGACAGCCGCTGGCAACCGCCCCGCGGGCCACCGGCATTGGCCCTGCGGCGCAACCACCGGCACGACAACCCGGGCCCGCCCGCCACAGGACGGCCGCCGGAAAACGGCCCCCGGGCGGCCGGGAACCCCCGGGCCGCCGGCGTCAGCCGAGCGGCGCGAGCACGAAGCAGACCCCGTCGCAGGACCGCCCGGAACACGGCAACCCAGGCCCGCCGGCGTCAGCCGGCCTTGCGCTGGTTGAAGCGGAGCAGGTTGCCGGAGGGGTCGCGGAAGGCGCAGTCGCGGACGCCGTAGGGCTGGTCCATGGGCTCCTGGAGGACCTCGCCGCCCGCGTCGCGGATGCGCTCGAAGGTGGCGTCGACGTCACTGGTGGCGAAGATGACCCCGCGCAGCATGCCCTTGGCCAGCAGTTCGCTCATGGCCCGCTTGTCCGCGTCGGAGGCGCTGGGGTCCGCCAGGGGCGGTTCGAGGACGATCTCCACGCCCGGCTGGTCGGGAGAGCCGACCGTCACCCAGCGCATGCCCTCGAACCCCACGTCGTTGCGGACCTCCAGGCCGAGGACGTCGCGGTAGAAGGGAAGCGCCTTGTCGTGGTCGTCGACGGCGATGAAGCACTGCGACAGCGTGATGTCCATGCGGACCACGCTAGGCCCGCGCGGCCGGCTTCGCTTCCTTGTTCCTGACCGGCCTCGTGTACCGCTTCGCGACGCACGCCGGGATCGGCGCGCCCGGCCCGTGGTCGCGGGCGCGGTAGGCGCTCGGGGTCTCCCCCACGAGCTCGGTGAAGCGCGAGCTGAAGGAGCCGAGCGAGGTGCACCCCACCGCGAAGCAGACCTCCGTGACCGTGAGGTCGCCGCGCCGGAGCAGGGCCTTGGCGCGCTCGATCCGGCGCGTCATGAGGTAGCTGTACGGGCTCTCGCCGTACGCGGCACGGAAGCTGCGCGAGAAGTGGCCGGGGGACATCAGTGCCGTGCGGGCCAGCGCGGTGACGTCGAGGGGGTCCGCGTAGTCGCGGTCCATCGCGTCGCGGGCGCGCCGCAGCCGTACCAGGTCGTCCGGATTCACCGGCCCAGCATCGCACGGGGGGCGCGTTCGCCACGAGGATGCGCCATCATGGACTAAGCAAGCGCTCAGAAAGAGGTCCGCGTCACAGCGTCCAAGCCGTGACTCGCTCCGCTACGTACAGGTAACTTCCCAGAGAGTCCCAGCCGTACCCCCGCCGCCTCGTCGAGGAGTCGCGATGCCCGAAGCCGTGATCGTATCTGCCGCCCGTTCGCCCATCGGCCGGGCCGTCAAGGGGTCCCTGAAGGACCTGCGTCCCGACGACCTGACCGCCACGATCATCCAGGCGGCCCTCGCCAAGGTGCCGCAGCTGGACCCGCGCGAGATCGACGACCTGATGCTGGGCTGCGGCCTGCCCGGCGGCGAGCAGGGCCACAACCTGGGCCGGATCGTGGCCGTGCAGATGGGCATGGACCACCTCCCGGGCTGCACGGTCACGCGCTACTGCTCCTCCTCGCTGCAGACGACCCGGATGGCGCTGCACGCGATCAAGGCGGGCGAGGGCGACGTCTTCGTCTCGGCCGGCGTCGAGACCGTGTCCCGGTTCGTCAACGGCAGCTCCGACGGCATGCCCGGCACCCACAACCCGCTCTTCGCGGAGGCCGAGGCCCGCACCGCGGCCCGCGCCGCGCAGGGCGGCGGCGAGTGGCACGACCCGCGCGAGGACGGCCTGGTCCCGGACGCGTACATCGCGATGGGCCAGACCGCGGAGAACCTGGCCGCCCTCAAGGGCGTCACCCGGGCCGACCAGGACGAGTTCGGCGTCCGCTCGCAGAACCTGGCCGAGCAGGCCATCGAGAAGGGCTTCTGGGAGCGGGAGATCACCCCGGTGACCCTGCCCGACGGCACGGTCGTCGCGAAGGACGACGGCCCGCGCGCCGGCGTCACCCTGGAGGCCGTGCAGGGCCTGAAGCCGGTCTTCCGCCCCGACGGCACCGTGACCGCCGGCAACTGCTGCCCGTTGAACGACGGCGCCGCGGCGCTGGTCGTCATGAGCGACACCAAGGCGCGCGAGCTCGGCATCACGCCGCTCGCCCGGGTCGTCTCCACCGGCGTCTCCGGCCTGTCCCCGGAGATCATGGGCCTCGGCCCGGTCGAGGCCTCCCGCCAGGCGCTGCGGCGGGCCGGGCTGACCATCGACGACATCGACCTGGTCGAGATCAACGAGGCCTTCGCCGCGCAGGTCATCCCCTCCTACCGGGAGCTGGGCGTCGACCTCGACAAGCTCAACGTCAACGGCGGCGCGATCGCGGTCGGCCACCCCTTCGGCATGACGGGCGCCCGCATCACCACCACGCTCATCAACTCCCTCCAGTGGCACGACAAGCAGTTCGGCCTGGAGACCATGTGCGTCGGCGGCGGCCAGGGCATGGCCATGGTCATCGAGCGCCTGTCGTAACGGACCCCCTACGGCCCCCTGCGGGGCCCTCGGACATACGTTCGAGGCACAAGTCGCAATCGAACCGCCCCCGGGATGTGACCTAATCCCGGGGGCGGTCGTTTATGCAGGTCAGGGGTGTGCCACCCCTGCGGTCCGAGACTTTCGACCCTCCCATTTCGTGACGTTCCGCACTGCAGAGGCCATGGATTCCGGTGCAGAGTGGTGGTGTACAGGGGGCCAGGCTCGGGAAAGCACAGTCGGGAGTACGCCAGTGAGCGCCATGTTCCTCGTCCTGCTGACGGGTGCGGCAACCGCCGTGGCCGCCGGCGCCGCCGCGCTGCTCGCCACACGCGGCGTACGTCGTGACGTCGCGGCTCTGCGCGCGGACCTGGCCGAGGCCCGTGCCGCACGGGCGACCGCGGTGCCCGCGGCGCGCAGCACTCCGGACGCCGAGGCCATCCGCACGGCCGTCGCCGACGCGCTCGCCGACGAGCGGGAGCGCGAACTGGCCGAGGCACGCGCCTTCTGGGCCGCGCAGGAGGCCCCCCTGGGCTACGGGACGGGCGAGGCCGGCGAGGCCCTCGTCGACCCGCAGTTCGACGCCCAGCTCTTCGGCGGCCC
The DNA here is from genome assembly GCF_040630935.1 of Streptomyces sp. NPDC005722. Lineage (NCBI taxonomy): Bacteria > Bacillati > Actinomycetota > Actinomycetes > Kitasatosporales > Streptomycetaceae > Streptomyces > Streptomyces sp. NPDC005722. Next base: position 140,274 of record NZ_JBEXYN010000010.1, on the reverse strand, counting down.
AGGCGCAGGTCCCGTGCCCGGCACCGCGGGGACCGACTACGAGGTGCTCCCGTACGGCCCGTTCCTGCCCCGGCAGGCCGACCTCGCGGGCCTGGAGCCCGGCGGCCCGGTGCCCCTGCGACACCCCTCCGACCCCGACTTCGGCGTCCCCGCGCCGGTCGTGGCCAACCAGGAGCAGACCGCCGAGCGGCTCTCCGAACTCGCCGACCTGCGGATGCCGCTCGCCGACGTCCGGCCCGGCCCGCTCGGCACGCTCGACGTGTACGTCTTCGCCGACGGCACCACGCTCTGCATGACCCCGGGCGACCGGGACACCGCCGACCGCCTCTGCGAGGCCCTGGACCGCGGCGAGTCCCCGGTCCTGCTGGGCGGCTCCGCCGTCGCCGGCGGCTACGCGCTGACCTTCACCTACGGCGAGGAGTCCGTCTACGTGCTGGCCGACCGGGTGGTCGCCTCGCTGTAGCCGGCCCCTAGAGACCGCAGCGCGCGGCCGTGTCCCGGATCAGGGACACGGCCGCGTCGCGTACGTCCGCCAGTTCGGGGTGGGGTTCCAGCGCGGCGGCCAGGTCGTGGGCGGCCACCGAGAGCTGGTCGCCGATCGCGAAGACCCCCTCGTCCGACATCGTCAGCGGTTCCCGCCCGGGGGACTCGATCCGCTGTGCGCGGACGGCCAGTTCACGGGCGAGCTCCAGGCCCTCGCGGGCCACCTCGCCGCGGAGCCGGCTCTGCGGCAGGGAACGGTAACGGGACGCCAGGAGACCGGCGGCGTCGCGGAGCGTCGTACAGTCGAGCACCCGGCGAGCCTACCGGTGCGTACACACAACCGAGCGCGTCGCACTGTTGCCAACGGTCGACGGCTCAGGCACGGTGGGGTGACCGGAACGCATACCGGAGGCGCCGATGTCACAGACCTTCTCGGAAGAGACCCACCGGAACCTGCTCTCCCACATCCCGCAATGCACCGGCCGCGAGATCGGCGAATGGCTTCGCACGGTCGACGACGGGCCCGCATTCCTCCGCTTCGATGAGAAAGTCAGCTGGCTCCGCAGCGAGCACGACCTTTCCTACGGACACGCCAAGGCGATCGTCCACGAATACGACCTGAGGCGGGCCGCGCGGAGGTTCGGCTGACGCGCCTCCCCCACCGCGCATGCGAACGGGCCCCGAAAGGCACTGCCTCCGGGGCCCGTTGACTGTCCCTCGCGGGTCAGCGCACTCAGTCGTCGCCCCGCAGGATCGCGATCAGCCGCAGCATCTCCAGGTAGATCCAGACCAGGGAGAGCGTCAGGCCGAAGGCCGCCAGCCAGGACTCCTGGCGCGGAGCGCCGTACTGGATGCCGTCCTCGATCTGCTTGAAGTCCAGCGACAGGAAGAACGCGCCCAGCGCGATCCCGATGACGCCGACCACGATGCCCAGCGCACCGCTGCGCAGGCCCAGGCCGTCACCGCCGCCGATCATGGCGGCGATCAGGTTGACGAACATCAGGATGACGAAGCCGATGGCGATCGCCATGCCGATGCGGGTGTAGCGCGCGGTGACCCGGATGAGGCGCGTGCGGTACGCCACCAGCATGCCGACGAAGACCGCCATGGTCCCCAGCACGGCCTGCAGCGGGATGCCCGGCCACATGAAGTTGAGGATCTTGCTCCAGATCCCGAGGAAGACGCCCTCGAAGACCGCGTAGCCGAGGATCAGCGCGGGCGAGGCCTCACGCTTGAACGACTGGATCAGGCCCAGGACCAGGGCGACGAGCGAGGCGCCGATCGCCAGGCCGTAGCTCTTCTCCGAGACCGGCAGCACGAACCATGCCACGAGCGCGCCGAGCACCACGGTGCCCAGGGTCATGGCGGTGCGCATGACGACGTCGTCCATCGTCATCCGGCCGGTCTGCGCGGGGGCGGCCGGCGGGGCCTGGTACGTGGTGTCGTGGGGGTTGCTGCCCGCGTACGGGTTCGTGCCCGCGTAGGGGTTCGCGCCCGTGCCGGGCCCGCCCTGCGCCTGCGGCTGACCGCCGAAGCCCGCGTAGCCCTCCCCGCGGGAGAACCCACGCCGCGAGAAGACCGGGTTGCTGCTCCTCATCTGTCACTCCTCCATGGCCGCGCGATACGGCTTCGCACCAAGAGTAATGGTATGGCAAAGCGGGTCGCCTACGCCTCAAGGAGGATCTTTTGCGCCACCCGCCATGCCTGCCACCACGCCTTTTCCCCGTCTCAGCGGCGCCACACCGCCCGGGGACGGACGGCGGGTGCCGGGGAGGGGAAGCCCCCTCCCCGGCACCCGCCGGACGTCGGGTCGTCGATCAGCGACGCGTCGCCAGGATCTCGCTCAGCACGTCGTGCACGTAGGTGTTGGCGTGCTTGCCGGTGAAGCGGTCCGCCAGCGGGCCGGCCGCGGTGACCGGGACGTCCACGCCGGTGTGACCCGAGGTGGTCCAGTCCATGTAGAAGGTCTTGTCGCTGCCGCGGATGCTGAACGGACCGTCCTCGGCGGAGATGCCGTCGCCGGACTCGTCGGCCGCGTCGGCCTCCTCGACGGCCAGGCCGCCGGTCTCGTGGTCACCCGTGACGACCAGCAGGGTGTCGGGGTGGGTGGCGACGTAGGCGCGGGCCACGGCCACGGCCTTCTCCAGCTCCTGCATGGACTGCAGGGTGCGGGTGCCGTTGTTGGAGTGCGCGAACTCGTCGGTGCCCTCCTCCTCGACCATGAGGAAGAAGCCCTTCTTGTTCTTGTCCAGCGTGCTCAGGGCCTTGCTGGTCATGGTGGACAGGCCGACCACCGGGTTGTAGACGTCGCCCTGGCCCTCGGGGCGCTGCTGGAACATCTCCTCGTTGGCGAAGAGGCCGAGGAGCTTGCCGCCCTTGGCGCGGTTCAGCTGGTCCGCGCTGTGGACGTAGGAGTAACCGGCCTTCTGGGCCTTCTTGATCAGGTCGCCCTTGGTGCCCTTGCTCGCCTCGGACGTGTCCTCGGCGGGCTTGTCCTGGAAGGCGCCGGCGTCGCCCGCGGGCAGCCACCAGTCCTCGCCACCGCCCAGGATGACGTCGGGCTTGCTGACCTCGATGTACTGGCGCGCGATCTCGTCCTGCGCCGACCGGTTGGCGGTGCTGGAGAAGAAGGCGGCCGGGGACGCGTCGGTGACCTGCGCGGTCGTGACGAGACCGGTGGCCTTGCCGGCGGCCTTGGCCTGCTGGCCCAGGGTGGCCAGCGGGTTGCCGTCCACGTCGACGCTGATCGCGCCGTTGTAGGTCTTCTCACCGGTGGCCCACGCGGTCGCGGCCGCGGCGGAGTCGGTGATGATGGCCTTCGGGTCGTCGGGCTCGGTGGTCAGCTGGCCCGAGTAGGGGAGCTTGTCCATCGCGAGCTGACCGTTCAGGCCGCTCAGGTGCAGGCGCGCGGCCTGCCGGGCAGCGGCACCCATGCCGTCGCCGTTGATGAAGATGACGTTCTTCGCGGCCGGGGCCTTGCCCTTGCCTGCGGTCTGGGGAGCCGTGGCCGACGCACCCAGCGTCGGGTTGATCACCATGGTCACCACCGCGGCAGCGGCGGCGGCCGCCACCGGCGCGGCGAACCGTCGGGCCCTGCGAACACCCTCGGACACAACGACCTCCGTTGCTCACTGCTTGCCATTGCTTGGTCGTGAACTTAGGAGCCTTAGGGGGAAGGTTGACTAAGCGCAGATGTCCAGAACGCAACGGAACCTTCAGGTGACGGTAAAAGCGTAGGCCCGGACTTGTCCGTACAGGTAGCCCGGGCGCCACGCCGCACAGGGCCGCACACCCCCCTGTTTCCGGCCCGTTCGCGCAGATCATCGCGGTCGCGCGGGCCCGCGATGCGCGCAGCGCGGAGGGGTCCTGGACGGCCCTGCGGCCCGCTCACACCGCTTTCGCGCCCGGCAGGGCGATGGTGAAGTCGTCCTCGACCGGCGGGTCCAGCTCGTGCGCGAGCAGGCCCGTGGCGGCGAAGCAGCGCACGCGCACGGCGGAGGGGCTGACGTCCAGCCGCAGGAAGCTCTTGAAGAACGGCGGGCTGTACGTCGCCGAGCCCGGGGAGAGCAGGCGGGTGAGCATCCGGCGGACGGGCAGGCGTAGCCGGCGCCTGCGGTCCGGGCGGGGCGGGGCGCCCAGGACGCTCGCGACGAAACGGGTCCGCAGGGTCACCCGGGCGCCCGTGGTCCGGGTGGCCGCGACGCCGAGCCGCCGGGCGAGGACCGCTGACGCCTCGTCGGGGGTCAGGTCGAACAGCCGGCGCAGGTGGAGGCGTCGGCCGTAGAGCCGGCTGTAGAAGGCGAGGGAGTCGCCGCGCATCGGGTAGCAGCGGAAGCGGTCCTCGGTGACGCCGCCGACCTCCACCCGGGGGATCGTGTGGGTGGCGTGCATGAAGGCGCCCCCGCCGCCGGAGACGACGTACTCGATCCTGCGGCCGTCCACGTCGACCGGGTAGCGCTGGTAGTTGTGGATGTCGCCGCCGATCACGGCGACGAAGTTGCGCTCCGGGTCACGGACGACCTCGTCCACCGTGCCGCCGCCCTCGACGGCGCAGGGGTGGTGCTCGCCGTCCACGTAGATCGGGGAGCCGGTGACGAGGATCTTGGGGCGGGGGCCGAGCGAGACCCGGCGCAGCCACTCGCCCTGCTCCCGGTCGATGTCGCCGAGCAGGCCGGTGTCGATGCCTATGATCCGTATCGGCCCCGAGTCGATCGCCCAGTACGGGCCGGGCTGGGAGGCCGTCTGGGAGGGCGCCGAGCGCATCAGGCGGGCCGCGTCGAGCCGGGCGTCGTCCGGCACGTCGGGCTTCGCCCACAGCAGGGTGCGCCACCAGGCGCGGGACAGCGGACGGGGGCGCGGCACGGGCGGCAGGGCGGGGGCGCGGCAGAACACCCGCATGAAGCCGGTCAGTCCGTCGTACCAGTCGTGGTTCCCGGGGATGGCGTACACGGGGGCGTCGTAGTCCCGGTAGGGCCGGAAGAACTTGGTGTCGTACTCGTCGGCGCTGCCGACCGGGTAGAGGACGTCGCTGCAGATCACGGCGTAGCGGGTGCCGGCGCCTGCCTTGAGCATCCCGGGGACGACGGCGTACTGCGGGTCGTCGCCCTCGCCGGTGTCGCCGAGGAGGAGGAAGGAGAACGCGTCGGGGTCGTCCCGCTCGATCACCAGGTCCGCGCCGGCCGCCCCCCGCTGCCGCTGGCCGTCCACCCAGCGCTGCCGGTCCCGGCCGGTCGGATCGCCGAACAGGGAGGCGAGCGGCCCGTTGCGGGCCTTCCACAGGGTCGCCGGGTCCAGCCACGAGAGGTTGACCACCCGGGCCGGCATCAACTCACGGTAGGCGCCGGGCTGCTGGCTCTCCCAGCCGGCGCCGGCCAGGGATTCACGCGAGGAGTCGGACACGGGCGCACTGTAGCAACCGGCCCGGACACCGCCCCCGGCGCCCGCGACTCCCCTCAGTCCTGGGCGTCCTGCGGGTACCAGCGCAGTTCCACCGTGTTGCCGTCCGGGTCCGAGACGTACGTCGACAGAGCCTCGCCGCGCGCGCCGAACCGCCGCACACCGGCCTCCAGGACCGTGAACACCCCCGAGGCGACGACCTCTTCCCAGTCCAGCGGCTCCACGGTGAGGCAGATGTGGTCGACGTTGGACTCGCCGCGGGGGCCCGCGACCAGGTCGATGATGGTCTCCGGGGTGATCCGCACCGACGGGAACGGGGCCTTCCCGGCGCGCCATTCGTCCACGCGCACCGGCTCCAGGCCGAGCGGCCCGGTGTAGAAGGCCAGGGACCGCTCGACGTCGGCGACGTTGAGGACCAGGTGGTCGAAGGCCTTCACACGCAGCACGGTCATGTCTCCTCCAGTTGTGGTGTGCCGGGCGTCCCTCACGGGCCGGGGCAGGGTGGTCAGAAGGGCGCGAAGCAGACCGCGGCCAGGGTGCCGTGTTCCACGGTGTCGCGCGGCAGGGTGAGGCCGAAGTGGCGTTCGCCCATCTCCAGGATCTCGTCCTCCCCGTCGGCGTCGGGTGCGGAGGTCCCGTCGGGGAGGAGCAGGCCCACCTGCTGCATGGCCGGCACCAGCCGGCCCGGGTCGTCGCCGCCGAGCTGGGCGGCCTCGACACCGGGCTCGAAGTCGCCGACGACCCGGCCGTCCTCGGCGTGGAGGAACCACCGGGGCGGGGTGCCGCTGTTGAGGTACACGACCGCCTCGGTCCCCCGGGAGACCTCCCGGAGGGTCCGGCGGTCCATGCCCTCGGCGCTCCAGTGCTCCAGGGCGAAGGCCCATCCGCCGCAGGTGCCGAGCCGGGCCACCGGCCCCTTCTCGAAGGCCCAGTGCATCGCGGCGTCGGCGGAGACTCCCGTGCGGATCGCACCGGGGTCGCCGTCCATCCGGCGGACCAGTTCGGCGACCTCCAGCCCGCGGGCGAAGGTCAGGCAGTAGGTGTCGAAGGCCCCGGCGATCCACCGGATCCCGTCGTCCGTCACAGGAACTCCCCCCGCACGATGTGTGGCTCCGCCGTACGCCGGAAGGATGACGCGCTCCTCCCCGCGGCCGGTCAGCCGCCACACTACGCACCGGGGCGGCCCCGCGGCGTCGGCGGGAGAGGTGGTGCCCGGAACCGGATTTGAACCGGTACGCCCGCAAGGGGCAGCGAGGTTTAAGCTCGCCGTGTCTGCATTCCACCATCCGGGCAGGGCGACGCCGGAGCGCAGTACGAGCCTATCCGGCGGGGCGGGTGGAACAGGGCCCCGGAATCGTCATGTTGTCTGATTTTAAGGCTGCCTGACGAGCCATCAGATTTGACCGGTCCGGAGGAAAGCACAGGCCCGGGGCGGTCCGGGCAGCGGACCCGGCTCCCCGCAGATGACGCGAAATCGCTTCCACCCGGAGGCGGGATCTCGGGGTCCCCGTCATACCCGAGTAGTACGCGGGGGTCCGCGCGTACCTCTCGGGACTGCCTGCAGAACCACGATGTGGATGGATCCCGACGACGTCTCCCGTCGGGACGATGGACGGGTCCGATCGACTCCCCCGTCCCGACAGGAGCAGCGTGCCGTGACCACCACCACCGCACACCCCACCGCCACGGCCACGGCCGCCCGTGCCGTCGACCTCAGCAAGGTCTACGGAGAGGGCGAGACCCGGGTCGTCGCGCTCGACGCGGTGTCGGTCGAGTTCCGCGCCGGCGAGTTCACCGCGATCATGGGGCCCTCGGGCTCGGGCAAGTCCACGCTGATGCACTGCATGGCGGGCCTGGACACGGTCTCCTCCGGCTCCGCGCGGATCGGTGACACCGAGCTGTCCGCGCTCAAGGACAAGCAGCTCACCCAGCTCCGCCGGGACAAGATCGGCTTCGTCTTCCAGGCGTTCAACCTGCTGCCGACGCTCACCGCCGCGGAGAACATCACGCTCCCGATGGACATCGCCGGCCGCAAGGCCGACAAGCAGTGGCTGGACCGCGTCGTGGAGACCGTCGGGCTGTCCGAGCGGCTGTCGCACCGGCCGTCCCAGCTCTCCGGCGGTCAGCAGCAGCGCGTCGCGGTCGCCCGGGCGCTGGCGAGCCGGCCCGAGATCATCTTCGCCGACGAGCCGACCGGCAACCTCGACTCCCGTTCCGGCGCGGAGATCCTCGGCTTCCTCCGCAACTCCGTGAAGGAGCTCGGCCAGACCGTCGTCATGGTCACCCACGACCCGGTCGCCGCCTCCTACGCGGACCGCGTGGTCTTCCTCGCCGACGGCCGGATCGTCGACGAGCTGCACGGCCCGACCGCGGACACGGTGCTGGAGCGCATGAAGCGCTTCGACGCCAAGGGCCGCACCAGCTGATCCCCGCCGCCGACCACGAGCCACGACCGAGAGACAAGCCCTGACATGTTCCGTACCGCCCTGCGCAACGTCCTCGCGCACAAGGCCAGACTGCTGATGACCGTGCTCGCCGTGATGCTCGGCGTCTCCTTCGTCTCCGGCACCCTGGTGTTCACCGACACCATCGGCAACGCCCTCCGCAAGGCCTCCGCCCGGAGCTACTCCGACGTCTCGGTCGCCGTCACCTACGGCGACGTCGACCACCCGCTCCCCCAGCGGCTGGTGGACGAGATCCGCCGGCTGCCCGGCGCCGAGTCCACCACCGCGACCGTGACGGGCTTCACCGCCATCGCCGACAAGAAGGGCCGGCTGGTCGGCGACGGCTGGTCCACCCGCGGCGGCAACTACGCCGGTGCGAGCCGCTACCCGATGAGCGAGGGACGCGCCCCGCGGACCTCCGCCGAGATCGTGCTGGACTCCAGGACCGCCGAGCGGACGGGCTACGGCGTCGGCGACACCGTCCGGATGTCCATCGACGGCCCGGTGATGCGGCAGAAGGTCACCGGCGTCTTCCGCACGGACGACGGCAACGTCGCCGCGGGCGGCAGCCTGGTGCTCTTCGACACCGCCACGGCCCAGAAGCTCTTCGGCAAGCCGGGCACGTACGAGGAGATCGACGTCAAGGCGGCCCCGGGCACCGCGCAGGCCACGCTGAAGGCGGGGATCGAGAAGCTCCTGCCGCGCTACGCCAAGGACGCCACCGCGACCACCGGACAGCGACTGGCGGACGACGAGGCACGGCAGATCGCCTCCGACCTCAGCCAGTTCAACACCACCCTGCTCAGCTTCGCCGGCATCGCGCTCTTCGTGGGCATCTTCATCATCGCCAACACCTTCACGATGCTGGTCGCCCAGCGCACCAAGGAGCTGGCGCTGCTGCGCGCGGTCGGCGCCAGCCGCCGGCAGGTGACGCGTTCGGTGCTGGGTGAGGCCCTCGTCGTGGGCACGGTGGCCGGCGTGACCGGCTTCCTGCTGGGCATCGGCATCGCGGCCGTCATGCGGGCGGTGCTCGGCTCGGCGGGCGCGGAACTGCCCGACGGCGCCCTGGCCGTGCAGCCCGGCACGGCGGGCGTGGCGCTCGCGGTCGGTGTGGGCGTCACCGTGCTCGCCGCGTGGCTGCCGGCCCGCCGGGCCGCGAAGATCCCGCCGGTCGCGGCGATGAGCAGCGTGCACGCCCCGGCCACCGTCAAGGGCCTGCTGCTGCGCAACACGCTCGGCGCGCTGCTGTCGGCGGCCGGCATCGTCCTGGTGGTGGCCGGCTCGGGGATGAAGGACGGCGGCAACATGGTCCTCGGCGGCGGCGCCGGGCTGCTGCTGATCGGCGTCTTCGTCCTCACCCCGCTGCTGTCCCGGCCGGTGGTCGCCGCGGCCGCGCCGCTGCTGCGGCCCTTCGGGGTCACGGGCAAGCTCGCCCGGCAGAACTCGGTGCGCAACCCGCGCCGCACGGCCGCCACGGCCTCCGCCCTGATGATCGGCCTCACCCTGATCACCGCCCTCACGGTGGTGGCCATCTCGGTGAAGACCACGGTGGACGAGCTGGCGGCCGCCCATCTGAGGGCCGACTACCAGATCACCATGGCCACCGGCCAGAACCTGTCCCCCGAGGTGGCGAAGCAGGTCGCCGGCACCGACGGCGTCAGCGACTCCAGCGCCGTGCGCGACGCGCACACCGAGCTGGACGGCGAGGACGAGTGGGTCACCGGCGTCGACGCGCCGCAGATCGAACGGCTGCTGGCCCTGGACTTCACCCACGGCTCCCTGGCCGCGGCGCGCGGCGACTCCGTGGTCGTGGACTCCGACACCGCGAAGCGGCGCGGCTGGCACCTCGGGGAGAGCCTGCCGGTGCGCTACGACGACGGCACCAAGGGGCGGTTGACGATCGGCGGCGTCTTCGTGGGCGGCGACCTCATCAACGGCGTGATCATGGACAACGCCACGGTGACCCCGCACACCCCGAAGGCCGGGGACATGCGGGTGCTGGTGAAGATGGCCGACGGCCCCTCCGAGGCCCACCAGGACGCGCTGGTGAAGGCGCTCGGCGACAACCCGGTCGTCAAGGTGCAGGACAAGGCGGACATCTCCCGCGCGCTCAGCTCCACGATCGACCTGATGCTGAACATCCTCTACGGGCTGCTCGCGATGGCCGTGCTGGTGGCGGTGCTGGGCGTGATCAACACGCTGGCGATGTCGGTCTTCGAACGGCAGCACGAGATCGGCATGCTGCGGGCGATCGGACTGGACCGTGCCGCGGTCAAGCGGATGATCCGGCTGGAGTCCCTGGTGATCTCGCTCTTCGGCGCGGTGCTGGGCCTCGGCCTCGGGGTGTTCCTCGCCTGGGCGGTCGGCGGGCTGATCCGGCCCGAGCTGCCGAGCTACGCGATGGTGCTGCCCTGGGACCGGATCGCGGTCTTCGTGGCGATCGCCGCCGTGGTGGGTGTCCTGGCCGCGCTGTGGCCGGCCCGGAGGGCGGCCCGGCTGAACATGCTGGAGGCCATCAAGGCCGAGTAGCGGTACGGCGGCAGACGCCGGGGGCGGGGGCCGTGTGCGGCCCCCGCCCCCGGGCGCGTTCAGGCCTGCCGGCCCGTGCCCAGCCAGTCGGCCCGGGTGCGGGGCATCCCCGAGCCGCCGTCCTTCGTCGGGCGGACGGCGAGGACCTGGTTGACGCCGATGCGGTTCTGCTCGAAGGAGAGCGCGGAGGCCGCCATGTAGAGCCGCCAGACGCGGGCGCGGCCGGCCCCGGCGAGCCGGACGGCCTCCGGCCAGTGGGCCTCCAGGTTGGCCACCCACTGCCGCAGCGTCAGGGCGTAGTGCTCGCGGATCGCCTCCACGTCCCGTACCTCGAGCCCGGCCTCCTCCAGCCGGGCGACGGTGGAGCCGACCGGGGCCAGCTCGCCGTCGGGGAAGACGTACCGGTCGATGAACTCGTCGACGTGGTAGGCCTCCTCGTCCGCCCAGGGGCGGCGGCCGATCTGGTGGTTGAGCAGCCGCCCGCCGGGCCGCAGCAGCCCGTACAGCACCCCGGCGTACTGCCGGTAGCGCTCGCGGCCCACGTGCTCGGCCATGCCGATCGAGGAGATGGCGTCGTAGGGCCCGTCGTCGACCGCCCGGTAGTCCTGCACGCGGATCTCGATCCGGTCGGCCAGACCGGCGTCGGCGACCCGCTTGCGGGCGTAGGACGCCTGCTCGGTGGAGAGCGTGACGCCGGTGGCGCGGACGCCGTGGTGCTCGGCGGCGTGCATCACCATCGAGCCCCAGCCGCAGCCGACGTCCAGCAGCCGCTGCCCGGGCTGTAGTTGCAGCTTGCGGCAGATCAGGTCCAGCTTGGCCCGCTGGGCGTCCTCCAGGGTCGCGTCGGGCCCCTCCCAGTAGGCGCACGAGTAGACCATGGACGGGCCGAGCACCCGCTCGTAGAAGTCGTTGCCGACGTTGTAGTGGTGGCTGATCGCCTGCCGGTCGCGGACCGGGCTGTGCAGCACGCCGGAACGCCGGCGGACCTCCTCCGGCGGCGGGGGCGGCGGCAGACCGGGGCCGGCCAGGGCGAGGGCCTCGCGGGCCAGCCGGTAGGTGGCGGGGTCGCGCGCGATGCCGAGCAGCCGGCGCGGCGAGGTCCCGCCGCCCTCGGTGGGGCGCTCCCAGACGAGCCCGGAGAGCCGGTCCAGGGCCTCGTACAGGTCGCCCTCGACGTCGAGTTCACCGGCCACCCAGGCGCGGACCAGGCCGAGTTCGCCGGGCTTGTAGAGCAGCCGGCGCAACGCCCGGCGGTGCCGTACGACCAGGACCGGGGCGTCGGGGGGTCCGGTCTCGCTGCCGTCCCACGCGCGGATGCGCAGCGGGATGGGAACGCCGAGCGCCTGCTCGGCGAGGGCGGTCAGTCGTCCGGCCGCATCGGCCATGGCGCGTACCTCCGTGCCTCCATGAAGACGGGTCCACTGGGCTGGGAAACGGATGCGGGATACACCGACATTCCCGCACTACCGCTTCTTTACCTCTACCCATCTCATGTCCTGTGCCCCGGAGCCAGGGACACGGGCACGACGAAGGGCGCCCGCCCCACGGATGGCGGACGCCCTTCGGCCGTACTGCTACCTGCTCAGGCCTTGGCCTTCGCGGCTTCGGCGGGGACCGCCGCGGCCGGGACCGGCCTGGCGGCCTCGTAGAACTCCTCGCGCGGGTTCTCGATGGCGCCGAGCGAGACGACCTCGCGCTTGAGGAACATCGCCAGCGTCCAGTCGGCGAGCACCCGGATCTTGCGGTTGAAGGTCGGTACCGCCATGCCGTGGTAGCCACGGTGCATGTACCAGGCCAGGCGGCCCTTGAACTTCAGCTTCATCTTGCCGAAGCGGACCAGGGCGACGCCCTTGTGCAGGCCGAGGCCGGCCACGGCGCCCTTGTTGGCGTGCTTGTACTCCTTCTGCGGGAAGCCCCGCATGCCCGACACCACGTTGTCGCCGAGCACCTTGGCCTGGCGCAGCGCGTGCTGGGCGTTCGGCGGGCACCAGGCGCCGGGGCCGGAGGCCAGGTCGGGGACCTGGGCGTTGTCGCCGGCCGACCAGATGTAGTCGGTGCCCTGGACCTGGAGCGTCGCGGCGGTGTCCACGTGGCCGCGCGGGCCGAGCGGGAGGCCGTACTTGGCGAGCACCGGGTTGGGCTTGACGCCGGCCGTCCACACGATGGTGGAGGCGTCGACCTCCAGGCCGTTGGCGAGCACCACGTGCTTGTCGACGCAGGAGGTCATGGAGGTGCTGAGGTAGACCTCGATGCCGCGCTCGCGCAGGTGCTCCAGACCCCAGGTGCCCAGCTCGGGACCGACCTCGGGGAGGATCTTGTCGGCGGCGTCGACGAGGATGAACCGCATGTCCTCGCGCTTGACGTTGGTGTAGTACTTGGCCGCGTCGCGGGCCATGTCCTCCACCTCGCCGATGGTCTCGGCGCCGGCGAAGCCGCCGCCGACGAAGACGAAGGTGAGCGCCTTGCGGCGGACGTCCTCGTCAGTGGTGGAGTCGGCCTTGTCGAGCTGCTCCAGCACGTGGTTGCGCAGCCCGATGGCCTCCTCGACGCCCTTCATGCCGATGCCGTGCTCCGCGAGGCCCGGGATCGGGAAGGTGCGGGAGACCGCGCCCAGAGCGACCACCAGGTAGTCGAAGGGCAGCTCGTAGGTCTCGCCCACGAGCGGCTCGACGACCGCGACCTTGCGGTCCTGGTCGATGGTGGTGACCCGGCCGGTGAGGACCTCCGCCGTGGGGAGCACGCGGCGCAGCGGCACCACGACGTGGCGGGGGGAGATGCTGCCGGCGGCGGCCTCCGGCAGGAAGGGCTGGTACGTCATGTACGAGCGCGGGTCGACGACGGTGACCGTCGCTTCCGCGTAACGCATCTTCTTGAGGATGCGCCGCGCCGCGTACAGGCCGACGTACCCTCCGCCTACTACGAGGATCCTGGGACGCTCCGTGGTGCTCATGCTTCGAGTATTCACCACGCCCCAGGGGGTACCTCGTGAGCCCCTTCACAAGGTTTCCGGTGCCCTCTGCTACACTGCGCCGCTTCGTGATCAGGACCACAGCGCCCGGGGGGAACCCGGCGGGCCGCGCGGGCGTTGAGCGCCCGCTCCGACCAGCGGCGATCGGCATCCGGGGGCACCTCTTCACGGTCCCGCAACACAGCCGAAACACGTGGGCAGCAAGGGTTCTTGGGGCTCCTGGGGGACCCGGCCGCGGGGAGTTGGGCCGTCCGGCGGGAACTTTCATGTGAAGAAATTCACGAACTTCGCGGGGCGGGCGTGTCACGCCCGCCCCCGGACCCCGCTCAGATGGAAAAGGCCCTGCTCAGGCGATGCTCCAGGCGATGCCGTCGAGGATGTCGTGCTCGGAGACCACGACCTCCCGGGCACCCGTCCGCTCCATGATCCGCAGCAGTACCAGGGCCCCGGCGCCGATCACGTCGACCCGGCCCGGGTGCATCACCGGGATCGCGGCGCGCTCGGCGTGCGTGGCCGCCAGCAGGCGGGCGCTGATCTCGCGCACCGTCCCGACCGGGATGCGGGAGTGGTGGATGGCGGCCCAGTCGTACTCGGGCAGACCCAGCGCGATCGCGGCGACCGTGGTGACGGAGCCCGCCAGCCCGACGAGGGTACGGGCCTCGCGCAGCGGGACGGTCCGCTCGGCGAGGTCGAGGGCGGCGTCGATGTCCCGCGTCATGGCGGCGATCAGATCGGCGGTGGGCGGGTCGACGGCCACGCCGTCGCGGACCAGGTGGCGCTCGGTCATCCGCACGCAGCCGACGTCGACCGACCGTGCGGCCGTGACGCGGTCGTCGCCGACGACGAACTCGGTGGAGCCGCCGCCGATGTCCACGACCAGGAAGGGGCGTTCGAGGTCCGCCCGCCCGGCGAGCTCCTTGGTGGCGCCGGTGAAGGAGAACTCCGCCTCCTGGTCGCCGGTGATCACCTCGGGCTCGACGCCGAGGATGTCCACCACCCCGCGCACGAAGTCGTCCCGGTTGGCGGCGTCCCGCGAGGCGGAGGTGGCCACGAACCGGAGCCGCTGCGCCCCCAGCTCCCCGATCACGCCCGCGTACTCGCGGCAGGCCGCGAAGGTGCGCTCCAGGGCCTCGGGGGCCAGCCGGCCGGTGCGGTCCACGTCCTGACCGAGCCGGACGATGGTCATCCGGCGGTCCAGGTCCTTGATCTCGCCGGTCGCGGGGTCCGCGTCCGCGACGAGCAGGCGGATGGAGTTGGTGCCGCAGTCCACGGCGGCGACGCGGGTCACGAGTCCTCGCCCTCCTCCCGGCCGGCGCCGCCGCAGGGGCTCACGCACGGGCCCTTGCGCCACCACTCGGGCAGCATCGCGATCGTCTCGTCGCCCAGCGGGTTCACCCCGGGGCCGGCCGCCAGGGAGTGGCCGACCAGGACGTGCAGGCACTTGACCCGGTCCGGCATGCCGCCGGCGCTGGGGAAGCCCTCCAGGACCTCGACGGCGTCCCGGCGGGCGATGTAGTCCTCGTGCGCGGCGCGGTAGGCGGCGGCCAGTTCCTCGTCCTCGGCGAGCCGGGCCGTCATCTCCTTCATGACGCCCTCGGCCTCGAGGGTGCCGATCGCCGAGGCGGCACGCGGGCAGGTCAGGTAGTACAGCGTCGGGAACGGCGTCCCGTCCTCCAGGCGCGGCGCGGTCTCCACCACGTCGGGGTTGCCGCAGGGGCAGCGGTGCGCGATGGCCCGCAGGCCGCGCGGCGGGCGGCCGAGCTGCTCCTTGAAGGCGGCGATGTCCGCCTCGGTGGGCGGGGCGGGCTCGGTCTGCGGCGGGGGCTTTTCCATGCCTGGGCGTGTCTCTTTCGGGGCGTGCGTCAACGGTGTGCTGCGGCGGCGTCCGCGTGGTCCACGCCGTCCCACAGGTTGGAGTACCAGGGGCGGCGGGCGGCGCTGTCGCTGTGGCGGGCGCCGGACCCGTCGGGGGCCGCGGCTCCGCTGGGCTCCACCACCGTATACGCCGTCTCGCCCGGCAGTACGTAGTGCAGCCGGGCCCGGGCCTGCGCCTTGACGTACTCCGGGTCCTGCCAGCGGGCCTTCTCCTCGCGCAGCTCGTCGACCCGCTTGCGCGCCTGCTCGGCCTGCTTGCGCTGGTCGGCGATCTGCGAGCGCTGCGCGACGTACTGGCGCATCGGGTAGGCCAGGGCGACCACCAGGGCGCAGACCACCAGCGCCAGCAGCGCGGCCCGGCCGGTCAGCCGGCTGCGGCCGCGCGGCAGCGAGGGCCGCGGACGGCCGGCCGCGCGGTAGACGCGGGCCTGCGCCTGTGCCCCGAGGGCACGGATGCGCGTCGCGGTGGAGAAGCGATCCGGCACGTGCACCTCCGGTGGGGTTCGGATGGCCCTTGCTGCGCACGGTGCCGCCCGCCGCGGGCGCGGCGGGCGGCACCGGACGACGTCAGCCCTTGAAGCGCGGGAACGCGGAGCGGCCGGCGTACACCGCGGCGTCGTCGAGGATCTCCTCGATGCGCAGCAGCTGGTTGTACTTGGCGACGCGCTCGCTGCGCGCGGGGGCGCCGGTCTTGATCTGGCCGCAGTTGGTGGCGACGGCGAGGTCGGCGATGGTGACGTCCTCGGTCTCGCCGGAGCGGTGCGACATCATGCACTTGTAGCCGTTGCGCTGGGCCAGCTCGACCGCGTCCAGCGTCTCGGTCAGCGAGCCGATCTGGTTGACCTTGACCAGGAGGGCGTTCGCCGTGTTGCTGTCGATGCCGCGCTGCAGGCGCTCGGGGTTGGTGACGAACAGGTCGTCGCCGACCAGCTGGACCTTGTCACCGAGCTGGTCGGTGATCGTCTTCCAGCCGTCCCAGTCCTCCTCGTTCAGCGGGTCCTCGATGGAGACCAGCGGGTACGCGTCGACCAGCTCGGCGTAGTACGCGGTCATCTCGGCCGCCGACAGCGACTTGCCCTCGAAGGAGTAGCTGCCGTCCTTGTAGAACTCGGAGGCGGCGACGTCGAGCGCGAGCGCGATGTCCTGGCCGGGCTGGTAGCCGGCCTTCTTGATGGCCTCGACGATCAGGTCGAGGGCGTCGCGGTTGCTCGGCAGGTTCGGGGCGAAGCCGCCCTCGTCGCCGAGGCCGGTGGACAGGCCGCGCTCCTTCAGGACCGCCTTGAGGGTGTGGTAGACCTCGGCGCCCCAGCGCAGGGCCTCGGAGAAGGACTCCGCGCCCACGGGCGCGATCATGAACTCCTGGATGTCCACGTTGGAGTCGGCGTGCGAGCCGCCGTTCAGGATGTTCATCATCGGGACCGGCAGCACGTGGGCGTTCGGGCCGCCCAGGTAGCGGAAGAGCGGCAGGTCGGAGGCCTCGGAGGCGGCGTGGGCCACGGCCAGCGAGACGCCGAGGATGGCGTTGGCGCCGAGCGAGGACTTGTCCGGGGTGGCGTCCAGGTCGAACATCGCCTGGTCGATCAGGCGCTGCTCGGTCGCGTCGTAGCCGACCAGCTCGGGGCCGATCTGCTCGATGACCGCCAGCACGGCCTTCTCCACGCCCTTGCCCAGGTAACGGCTCTTGTCGCCGTCGCGGAGCTCGAGGGCCTCGAACGCACCGGTGGACGCACCGGAGGGGACGGCTGCACGGCCCGTGCTGCCGTCGTCGAGGCCGACCTCGACCTCGACGGTGGGGTTGCCTCGCGAGTCGAGGATTTCCCGGGCTACGACGACGTCGATGGACGGCACGTGAGTCTCCTTCTGGATGTCTCTTCGTTTCGGCATGAGCCTAACCGACCCGAAAAGCCACGGCCGGGCACGCTCGGGGGATGGACATGCGCGCGCTCGGAACGGAGGAGAAAGTTCAGCCCGATGTCAGCAGGCGTCCGCCGGGCGGGGGTGGACCCCCGGCCCGGCGGCGTGCGGGGGTCAGCGGCCGAGGTTCAGGTACGAGCCGGCGCTGATCGCGTTCGGGTCGTCGCCGATGACGTCGCGGTTCGCGTCGTACAGGCCGCGCCAGCCGCCCGTCACGTGCTGTTCCATCGCGATCTCGCAGAGCGAGTCGCCCTCCTGCACCAGGTAGCGGCCGCCGGTGGTGGTCTTGGCGCTCGCGTCGTTGGCCCGGCCGGTGTCGGCCTTCTTGGTCTCGGTGCGCGTGTCGGGCGTGAGCGGGATGACGCCCCAGGCGGCCTCGCCCTCGACGAAGTGGGCCGGCAGGCCGCTGGGGCCGTGCTCCTGGGTCCCGGTGGAAGCCGTGCCGTTCCCGGCGGCGGGTGCGTCGGTGGCGGTGCCCGCGTCCGGCTTGCGGTGCTTGCCGGCGCCCTTGCCCTTGTCGCCGGCGGTGGGGGTCGCGGAGGCGTCGGCGCCCTGGGTCGGGTCGGCCTCCGGCACGGCGGTGGTGTCGTCGCCGGTGCCCGGTGCGGTGGTGCCGGTGGTGTCGTCACCGGAGGTGGCGCCGTCACCGTCACCGTCGGTGTCCTGGTCGCCCGAGCCGGTGGAGTCGCCCCCCTGGCCGTCGTGGTCCTGGCCGCCGTGCAGCAGGCCGTCGAGGGCGTCGGTGAGCCCGGAGGAGTCGGCGCAGCCGGACCAGGCGTCGGGGCCGAGTTCCGCGAGGATCTTCTCGGCCACGGATATCTGCTCGTTGCGGCTGGCGAGGTCGGGGCGCTCGGCGTACTGGTCGCCGCCGTACTGCTGCCAGGTCTCCTCGGTGATCTGCAGACCGCCGAAGAAGCCGTTGCCCGTGTTGGAGCTCCACAGGCCGCCGCTCTCGCACATGGCGACCGCGTTCCAGGTGCTGTTGGCGTCGGCGGCGCTGGCGCCGCCCGCTGCGAAGAGGGGGAGCGTGAGGCCCGCCCCGGTCGCCGCGACCGCGACCATGGCGGTCGGGGCCTGACGCGGCTTGCGGTGTCGGCCGTTCCCGGACTTCAGCATGCGCCATCGCCTTTCACGTTCGAACATTGCGATGGCGCCAGACCGTAGCCGCCTTGGCCCATGCATCACAAGTCGATGTCTCACGGATCACGCCAAGATCACGTTCTGACGCTACGTCAGTCACTTTGCGGTGTGAACGCGACCGGCAGGGTCCGCAGACCGCGCATGATCAGGCCGCCACGCCACCTCAGATCGGCCGGATCCGCGGCCAGTCGGAGGTCCGGCAGCCGGGTCAGCAGGGTCGCCAGCGCGGCCTGCGCCTCCAGCCGGGCGAGCGGGGCGCCGAGGCAGTAGTGGATGCCGTGGCCGTAGCCGAGGTGCTGGTTGTCGCGGCGCGTCAGGTCCAGGGCGTCGGGGTCGGCGAAGCGGGCCGGATCGCGGTCGGCGGCCGCCAGGACGACGAGCACCGGGTCGCCGGCGGCGACCGACTGCCCGCCCACGGTGAGCGGTTCGGTGGCGAAGCGCCAGGTCGCCAACTCCACCGGGCCGTCGTAGCGCAGCAGTTCCTCCACGGCGGTAGCGAGCGGCTCGCGCTCGCCGCGGGCGAGGGAGTCCTGCAGCCACCGCCGCTGCTCCGGGTGGCGCAGCAGCGTGTAGGTGCCGTTGCCGATGAGGTTGACGGTCGTCTCGAAGCCCGCGAAGAGCAGGATGAAGGCCATCGCGGCGGCCTCGTTCTCGGTGAGGTGCTCACCGTGGTCGCTCGCCCGGATCAGCCCGGAGATCAGGTCGTCGCCGAGGTCCGAGCGCTTGCGGTGGATCAGTTCCAGCAGGTAGGCGCGCATCTTCTTCACCGAGCGCGCCACTCCCCCGCGCGGACCGCCGCCGTGCCGGATCATCATGCCCGCCCAGTCGCGGAAGTCGTCCTGGTCCTCGGAGGGGACGCCCAGCAGGTCGCAGATGGCGTAGATCGGCAACGGGAACGCGAACTCATGGATGAGATCCGCCTCGCCCTTGGCGGCGAAACCGTCGATCAGGCGGTCGGTGAGCTCCTGCACCCGCGGCGCGAACTCCGCCACCCGGCGCGGGGTGAAGGCCTTCGAGACCAGTCGCCGCAGCCGGGTGTGGTCCGGTGGGTCGATGTTCAGCAGGTGTGTCATCAGGTCCGCGCTGCGCTCACCCGGGATGCCCACCTTGCCCTTGGCGTGGGCGCGTTCGGAGTGGTGGACGGGGTTCTTGCTGAGCCGGGCGTCGGCCAGCGCCTGCTTGGCGTCCGCGTACCGGGTGACCAGCCACGCCTCCACCCCGCTGGGCAGGGTCGTGCGGTGCACCGGCGAGTGCTCGCGCAGCCACGCGTACGCGGGGTAGGGATCGGTCGCGAACTGCCAGCCGAACAGCTCGGGGGCGGGCGGGATGCCGGGGTCGGGGGTCACGCTGTCATGCACCCCATGACGTTAGCCGGTCGCGGCTGAGCCGGTCGGCCAGCCTGGTCGTCTCCGGCAGGCGGTAGGAGGGGGCGAGGGCCAGCACATGGCGGCAGGCGGTGTCCAGGTCGACGCCGTGGCCGGTCGAGACGTAGACCGGCTTCACGCCCCGCTGGGTGCGCAGCACCCGGCCCACCGTCTCCCCCGCGTCCACCAGCGGCGCGGTCGATCCCCGGGCGTCACCGAGCGCCGCCGGGTCCCATGTGCCGACGAACGGCGTCTTGGCCACCCCCGCGGTGGGCAGCCCTGTGAGCACCCCCAGATGGCAGGCGAGGCCGAAGCGGCGCGGGTGCGCCAGCCCCTGGCCGTCGCAGAGCAGCAGATCGGGGGTGACGGAGAGCTTCTCCAGCGCGTCGATCAGCACGGGCAGCTCACGGAAGGCGAAGAGTCCCGGCACGTACGGGAAACCGGCCAGGGCGGTCGCCGTGACCTGCTCGACCGGGGCCAGCGTCCCGGCGTCGAGCACGACGACGGCGGCGGCCACGGCGTCGCCCTCGGCACCGTGGCCGCCGCCGTAGGCGACGTCCAGTCCGGCCACGTACCGCGGATGCCGCGGACCGGGTCCCCTGTGATCCGCCAGCGGGCGGAGCCGGTCCTGCAGGGCCAGTGCCTCGGCCTCGTCACGCGGCCACGCGTGCGGTACGTCGATGCGCATGGCCGTGAGCCTAGGCGCGCCGCATCAGCAGGCGCACGATCGTCCGCGCAGCCGGCTGCTCGGACGGTTCGACGGCGCACGGCGCCCACCCCCGGCCGAGGGCGGGGGTGGGGTGACGACACGACCCCGGCCGGGCCCGAGCCCAAGCGGGAGTCAGTGCTCTTCCTTGCCGCTCTCCTCCTGGCCCGGGCCGGAACGCGTCGGCCCGCCCCTGGGGGCGCCGCCCGGAGCACCGCCCGCGGCGCCCGCCGGTGTGCGGCGCTCCGCGGCGCTCCGGGTGTCCCCGGGGGTTCCCGTGTCACCGGTGCCGCGGACGTCCCCGGGACTTCGGGCGCCGGCCGCGGGGCCGCGGGTGCCGCCCTCCGGGCCGCTCACCCCGTGGGAGCCCCAGTTGCCGAAGCCCTTGAGGGAGTGCGGCAGGTGCCGGATGCCGTCCTGCGGCCACTCGTCCGGTTCCCGCCATTCGGTGAGCGTGTGCCGCTCGCCGTCCTGGTGGCCGGGGCCGTGGTCGGCCGACGTCTCCCGCCCGTGCTCCTGGCGGGTGTGCCACGCCCCGCCGCGGGGCTGCGGTTTCTGTTCCGGTGGGGGCTCCTTGCTCCGTGCCCACACACCGATGGAGACGGCGCCGACGAGGATGCCGACGAGGAAGATGCCCACCACCAGTGGCGCGATGCCGACGAGATAGTCGTGCGGCACGGCCAGCTGGATCTGTTCCAGTGCTCGCATACGTCCCATTTACCCGCTGTGCCCCGAACTGACCCACATCGCCGGAAGGGGATCTTCCGCAACCGGACCGCGCGGCTGGTCAGCCGGTCTTCTCGGCCTCCAGGATCGCGTCCCGGTAGCGGCGCGCGGCGGCCCGCAGGGCGGACTCCGGGTCGATGCCGGCCGCCTGGGCGGCGAGCGCGAGCGCCAGCAGGCGGTCACCGGTGTCCGCGGCGTCCTGGTCCGGGACGGCCACGGACAGCCCCGCCTGGCGGGCCCGGGAGCCGAGCTTGGCGGCGAGGGCGAGCGCGGGCTGCCCGAGGGGGATGCCCTCGGTGACCGAGCCGCGCTGCTTCTCCTCCGCCTTGGTGCGCAGCCAGTGCTCGCGGACGTCCTCCGGCGTCTCGGCGACGGCGTCCCCGAAGACGTGCGGGTGCCGGTGGATCAGCTTGTCCACGATGGTGGCGGCGACGTCGTCGATCGAGAACGGCTCCTCCGGGTCGTCCTGCGCGATCCGCGCGTGGAAGACGACCTGCAGCAGCACGTCGCCGAGCTCCTCGCGCAGGGCGTCCCGGTCGCCCTCCTCGGCGGCCTCGGCGAGCTCGTAGACCTCCTCGATGCCGTACTTCACCAGTTCCTCGGTGGTACGGACGCTGCTCCAGGGGCACTCGCGGCGGATCCGGTCCATCACCTGCACCAGGTCGAGCAGCCGCGCGCCCGGCAGGTCGTAGGAGGCGGGCAGCAGCTCCAGGTCCGGCATGTGGACCCGGCCGGAGCCGCCCAGCCGGGCCAGCTCGTCGGTGACGGCGCGGTCGCCCTCGCCGCCCGCCAGGTAGACCACGGTGCGGCCGTCCCCGGTGAGGTCGACCAGCTCCCGCCCGGTGGGCGCGGACGGCTCGACACGGACCCCGGCCTCGCGCAGGTACGGCAGCTGCGGGTTCCCCGGGTCGGGGCAGACGACCAGGTCGGCGGCGCGCAGCAGCTCCCAGGCGGGCCAGGAGAGCAGGCCGGGCGCGACCCGGTGGGTGGTGGTCAGCAGTACCAGGCGGCCCGGGCGGGCGGAGTCATCGGAGTGGTCCACCCGACGAAACTACCTCGCCGCCGGACGGCACCGGGGCCGGGCCCGAGGGTCGGACCCGGCCCCGGCTGCGGCCCCGGTCGCGCGGCGCCCTACGCCTGGGCGGCGCGGCGGCTGACCTCGCTCAGCCACGGGTCCTTGGTGGCGTCCAGGTCGAGCTTGTCCGAGTTCCACGTGCCGAAGCGCGGGTTGACGTCGATCTCCAGCTTCTTCGACGTGTCGCGCAGCACCTTGATCAGCGCCGTCTGGCCCTCGGGGGTCTGCACGTCGGCGCCGTAGTGGGCGGCGACCTTCTGCATCAGCAGGTCGGTGCGGATGCTCTCGTCGATGTCGGCGGGCACCATCGCGTAGGTCTGCAGCAGCTGGGCCTCCAGGGCCTCCTTGCCGCCGGCCTGCAGCTCACTGTCCGCCCGGGCCTTCTGCAGCTCGCGCCGGGTGACGGAGGCACCGATGTCGTCGGCCGCCCGCTCGATGACCTCGTTCTGCACCAGCCGGTGCACCACGTTGCGCTGGAGATCGCTGCTGGCCTCGATGAGCTGGGCGGCCTGCGGGGTCCTCTCCTGCGCGGCGCGGACCGCGGCGACCTTCGACTGGACCGACTCCACGGTGATCTGCTCGCCGCCCACGACGGCCGCGGCGCCCGCGTGCGGTGTGCCGCAGGAGGTCAGCAGTGGCGCCGCGAGCAACACGGCTGCGGCGGCGGTGGCGGCGAGAGCAGTCCTGCGGCGGAGCATTTTTGCCTCCCGGCAAGGGATCGAGCGACGGTGCACGACCTGGCAGTGATGCAGTGATCGAGGATATTGAGCGGGGCGCCGGGATATCCAGCACTCTGCACAACACACTGCGCAAACGATCCGCCGGACCTCAGGTGTCGCAGGCGACGCCGTCGCCGTCCCGGTCCAGCGAGCGCGAGTAGCCGGGGTCCCCGCGGTGCAGCGGGGCGGCGCCCGCCTCGCGGGCCGCGGCGCAGTTCGCGTACGTGGCGTCCGGCGAGGGGGCGGTGCCCTGCTTGCCGTCCCCGTCCCCGCCGCCGTCCCCGCCGTCCCCGCCGGACCCGCCGGACCCGCCGGACGCCACCGGCTTGCCGTCGTCCGGCAGGGGTTCGTCGGGGCAGGTGTCCAACACCTTCACCATGGCGGCCTTCTCGGCCTCGGTGACCCACAGCCCGTACTTCTTCTTCACCGCGACCTGGCGGGCCACGTAGGGGCAGCGGAAGCCCTTGTCCGGCGGCAGCCAGGTCGCCGCGTCGCCGTCGCCCTTGCCGCGGTTGGTCGGGCCGTCGACGGCGAGGAGGTTCAGCGGGTCGTTGGCGATCTGCGTACGCTTGTCTCGGGACCAGTACTTGGCCCCCTTCTGCCAGGCGTCGCTGAGGGCCACGACGTGGTCGATGTCGACCGTGCTGCGGCCGCGCGTGAAGTCGATCCGCCTGCCGGTGTACGGGTCGGCGAGGGTGCCCGAGGCGACGACGCAGTCCCCGCCCCGGTCGGCGCGGTAGGAGGTGCCGGTGAGGTCGCGGCGGAGTATGTCGTCGCGGGTCCCGCAGCCGTTGTGGTCCGTGTCCGCCCAGGCCGCGCCGAACTCGTCCCGCGCGTAGCCCGTCTTGGGGGCTCTGCCCTTCACCGCCAGGTCGCCGACCGCCTTGAGCGCGCTGCCCTTCGGCGCCCCGTCGCTCCCGGCGCCGCTGCCCGTGCCGCCGCCGAGGCCCTCGCCGGTGCAACCGGCCAGACCCGCGCCGAGCAGCACGGCGGCGGCCGCCGCTGCCGCTGCCGTTCCCGCCCTGGTTGTACGCACCTTGGCACTCTAGGGGGTGGGGGGTGCGGCCCGGCAGGGGGCGTCCGGCGGCCGAACGGTCACCGTACGGGGGCGGTTCGGCGCAGCTCGTCCACAAGGGAGAGGAAGAGGAGGAAGTTCGGGATGTCCTTGACCTTCTTGGACGACCAGGACAGGGACTTGCCGGCCTTCTTCAGCACGAGCACGCCGTCCGAGACCCGCACGCCCTCGATCTCCTGCCAGGTGACGGCCCCGCGCCTGGGCGTCGCGACACCGGTGCGGTTGACCGCGATGTCCCCGAAGGTCAGCGTCCCTCCCTCCGCCAGCATGCGCAGCATGCCCGGCAGCTGGAACCCGGCGACCTCCTGCTGGATGAACGGCCCCCAGCGCTCGGGCTCCGCGTAGAAGTTGAGGATCTTCCGGACCGTGCCGTCGCCCTTGTGCAGGGTGTAGCGGTAACCGGTGGCGACGTGGATGCCGTTGACGTAGGACTCGGTGATCTCCTGCAGCACCGTCATCGAGTCCCAGCGGAAGGCGGCGGGGACGCCGGCGTGGTCGATCTCGACCAGCCCGAACTCGTAGAAGTGCAGTCGCCGGGCGGCGGCCTTGCGGGAGAAGTTCGGGGTCCGCAGGGCGTGGTGGAGGAACCACAGGCCGGGCAGGACGAAGCAGGCCAGCCCCACGAGGATCATGAACACGAAGTTGCAGGTCATCAGGAAGCCGTGCCGCTTCGGCAGGATCGTGAAGCGGTGCCGGCCGAGGCCCTCGGCCGCGGCGGCGGCCGCGACGTCGTCGGGTATCCGGTCTTCCATGGTGCGTTCCGCCGTTCTCGGGGAGGGGACGGGAGAGGACGGCCCTGGCGCGGCGTGCGCCAGGGCCCGGGGATCGTAGCCGGTGGCCGTTAACCGGTGGCCGTTAACCGGTGACCGGTGGCCGGTGGCCGCTGGTCTCAGCCGGCCAGCTTGTCGATGTCGACGGTGTCCTTGGCGGCCGGGGCGCTGAGCGCCGCCTGCTCGTCGAAGTCGGAGAAAAGCATGGTGCCGGGCTCCTTGCCGCCCTTGACGACCACCTTCAGCACGTACGGCTTGCCCTCGGTGGCCACGTAGGCGGTGGTGGTCTCGGCGCCGTCCTTGCTGACGATGGGCAGGGCGGGCGTGCCGGCGAGGGTGGCGGGCTTGCCCTTCTTCCCGCCCAGGTCGCCGTCCGCGTCCTTCTCCAGCTCGGCGAGGAACTTGTTCAGGTCGCAGGCCTCGATGAAGTCCTTGTTGTCCGGGGCGTCCGCCTTGGTCTTCATCCAGCGGTCCCCGATGAAGTCCTGCGCGGCCGCGCCGTCCGAGCCCTGGGACTTCCAGAAGGCGTCGTCACCCTTCATGTAGAGCGCCTTCCCCACCTTGACCAGCCGCACGTTGCCGCCCTCGACGGTGACGTCGCCCTTGCAGTCGCCGGTCCTGCTCATGGTCATGTGGAACTTCATCGGCTCGCCCTCGGAGACGCCGTCGAGGTCGACGGTCATCGACGAGGCCGACTTCATGGCGGCCACGGACTTCTTGCCGATGTCGGCGACCGGCTGGTCGGCCAGGGCGGTGGAGGCGGGCTCCGCCTTGTCGCCGCCGAGCGGGCCGCAGGCGGCCATGGTGAGGGCGGCGGTGAGGCAGCCGAGGGCCGTGAGCGCGCCGCGAGTGGTGGTCATGAGAGTCGTCCCCCTTGGTGGACAGCGTGTGGATGACGGTTGCGGGCCGGCGGAACGCCCGGGGACTCCGTGAACCGATGGGTCAATCACAGCACGAGCTGTGAACCGAGTCAACACGAGCATTCGGTTCGCATGGATTCACGACGTGAATGCTCGGATTTCACGTTCACCGCTATGCTCATGACCACAGCCGCACCCCGCGGGAAGGGAGCCAGCCAGGTGCCGGAGAACGCAAGCGAGGTGACCGCCGCCGGGATCGCGCGGCTGGCCGGGGTGGGGCGGGCGGCCGTCAGCAACTGGCGCCGCAGGCACGCCGACTTCCCCAAGCCGGTCGGGGGCACCGACACCAGCCCGGCCTTCGCGCTGCGGGAGGTCGAGGGCTGGCTCCGCGCCCAGGGCAAACTCGCCGAGGTCCCGCTGCGCGAACGGGTCTGGCAGCGGGCCGAGTCCCACCCCGCGGGCACCGCCACCGCGCTCCGGCAGGCCGGCGCCGTCTGCCTGCTGGTCCGTGAACGCCCCGGCCACGGGCCCCGGACAGGGGCCCCGGAGACCGGGAACGCCCTGGCCGCCGAGGACGCCGTGGCCGCCGTGGCCGCCGTACGGGACGTCCTCGAACGGCACTTCGGCGGGCGGTTCGGCCCCGGCACCCCCGTCGACGCAGAACTGCTCGGCGGGGCCGCCGAACTCGCCGCGGAAATGGGACCGCGCCAGGCCTACGAGTTCCTGCTGGGGCGCTACCTCGACGCCAACCCCCGGCAGTACACGCTGACCCCGCCCGCGCCCGCCGAGCTGATGGCCGCGCTGGCCGGCCCGGCCCGTACCGTGCTGGACCCCGCCTGCGGCACCGGCACGCTGCTGCGTGCCGCCGAGGCCCCGCACGAGGTGTACGGCCAGGAGGCCGACCCGGACCTGGCCGCGCTCGCCGCGCTGCGGCTGGCGCTGCACTCCGACCCGGCCTCGGTGGTGCGGGTGGCCGGCGGCGACACCCTGCGCGCCGACGCCTTCCCCGGGCTCGCCGCCGACGCGGTGCTCTGCCACCCGCCGTTCAACGAGCGCAACTGGGGCCACGAGGACCTCGCCTACGACCCCCGCTGGGAGTACGGCTTCCCGGCCCGCACCGAGTCCGAACTCGCCTGGGTGCAGCACTGCCTGGCCCGGGTCCGGGAGGGCGGGACGGTCGTGCTGCTGATGCCGCCCGCCGCCGCCTCGCGCCGCTCCGGCCGCCGGATCCGGGCCGACCTGCTGCGGCGCGGTGCCCTGCGCGCCGTGGTCGCGCTCCCGGCCGGCGCCGCGCCCCCGTACGGCATCCCGCTCCACCTGTGGGTGCTGCGCAGGCCGGGCGCCGGCACACCGGCCTCCCCGCACCTGCTGCTGGTCGACACCGCCGGATCGCAGGACGCCGCCCCCGGGGGCGAGAAGGTGCCCTGGCAGACGGTGCGCGCCACCGTGCTGGACGCCTGGCAGTCCTTCGACCGGCACGGCACCACGGAGGAGCGGCCCGGCGTGAGCCGCGCCCTGAAGGTCATCGACCTGCTCGACGACGACGTGGACCTGGCCCCCGCCCGGCACCTGCCGCCGCCCGCCGCGGGCGGCGGGGCGGCCGAACTCGCCGGGGTGCGCGAGCGGCTGGCCGCCACCCTGCTGCGCAGCGCCGAACTCGCCCCCGCGCCCGCCGGGGCGGCCGAGCCCGCCCGCTGGCCGCTCACCACCGTCGGGGAGCTGGCCCGCGCCGGGGCGCTGGTGCTGCGCGCGGGCGGCAACGGGAGCGCCGGCCCCGGTGGCGGCCCCGCGGTGCTCACCGAGCACGACGTCCTCGGCGGCGGCGCGCCGAGCGGCACCCTGCCCGAGGGACCGTCCGAGGAGGAACCGGTCCTGACGCGGGAGGGCGACGTGGTCGTCCCCGTGCTCGGCCGGGGTTCGGCCGCCCGCGTCGTCGACGCCGCCACCGCCGGGGCGGCCCTGGGACGCAACCTGCACCTGCTGCGGCCCGATCCGGCCGCCCTGGATCCCTGGTTCCTCGCCGGCTTCCTGCGCGGCACCGCCAACAACCGCCAGGCCAGCAGTTACGCCTCCACCGCGACCCGGCTGGACGTCCGCCGGCTCCAGGTGCCGCGGCTGCCGCCGGCCGACCAACGCCGGTACGGGGAGCGCTTCCGCACCCTGGCCGCCTTCGAGGACGCCATGCGACTGGCGGGGCAGTTGGGCGAGCGGTTGGTGCAGGGGCTCTACGACGGACTGACCGACGGCACGGTGCGTCCCGAATAGTTACGGGATCGGGTGACAGCCCGTCGTCGGCGGCGGATACTCTCGCGATACCACCGCAGCTGTCCCCGCACTGACGTCCAGGGAGTCCGAGAGCAGTGATGAACGGCCCCGGCCCGGTCCCGCCGTACCCACCCGCTCAGTCCAAGGCCGCGGCGACCACGCTCCGTGTCGTCTTCCTCACGATCACCGCGTTCAGCTGCGGCTACCTGTCCAGCCTCGCGCTGCTGCATCTGGCGATCCAACGGCGCCGCGCCAAGGACTGGGTGCTCTTCTGGCTCAGCGCCACGCTGACCGTCGCGTCCTTCGTGACCGTCGGCAGCCTGCCGACGACCGACCCCTGGACCGACGCGGCGGTCATACCCGTGATGCTCATGGTGCCCGTCGTCGGCGTGTACTACCTGCTGGCCGACCTGGCACTGCACCGGGCGAACACGGCCCCGCCCCACCCGCCGTACGCCGCGACCGTGCCGTACCCGCCGCCGCACCAGCCGGGGCCGCCGCAGCCGCCGGCGAACTACAACCCGTACCTCACGCCCCCGCCCCCCGCGCCGCAGGCCCCGCCGCCGCAGTCGCCCGTGCCCCCGCACCAGCCGCGGATCAACCAGGTGCGGGCCGAACTCGACGAGCTGAGCGACCTGCTGCGCAAGCAGGAGGGCGGTCAGTGAACGGACGGATCGTCGCCGGCCGATACGAGCTGGCCACGGTCCTCGGCCAGGGCGGCATGGGCCAGGTGTGGACCGCGTACGACCGGCGGCTGGACCGGCGGGTGGCGGTGAAGCTGCTGCGCCCGGACAAGGTGGCCGGTGGCGCCGACGCCGACGAGCTGCGCCGGCGTTTCGTACGGGAGTGCCGGGTGACCGCGCAGGTCGACCATCCGGGACTGGTCACCGTCCACGACGCGGGCAGCGACGCCGACGAGCTGTACTTCGTCATGCAGTACGTCGAGGGCGCCGACCTCGCCGACCACCTCGCCGAGCACGACCCCTACCCCTGGCCGTGGGCGGTCGCCGTCGCCTCGCAGCTGTGCGCCGTGCTGGCGGCGGTGCACGCGGTGCCGATCGTCCACCGCGACCTCAAGCCCCGCAACGTGATGGTGCGTCCGGACGGCACCGTGGTCGTGCTGGACCTCGGGGTCGCCTCCGTACTGGACACCGACACGACCCGGCTCACCCACACCGGCACCCCCATCGGGACACCCGCGTACATGGCGCCGGAGCAGGCGATGAGCGGCGCGGTCGGGCCCCGTACGGACCTGTACGCGCTCGGGGTGCTGCTGCACGAACTGGTCAGCGGCACCGTCCCGTTCGCGGGCGCCACGGCGCTCGGCGTGCTCCACCGGCACCTGTACGAGCAGCCCGTGCCACTGCGGCAGGTGCGCCCGGAGGTGCCGGAGCCGCTGGAGGCGCTGGTACTGCAACTGCTGGCGAAGGACCCGCAGCACCGCCCGGCCGACGCACAGGAGGCCTACCGCCGGCTCGCGCCGCTGCTGCCGTTGCCCGGCGCCGTCCACCGCCCCCTCGGGCCGATGGACCCCACCCGGCCCTTCCTGCGCCCGCTCGCCCCCTGGCCGGACCGGCCGGCCGGCCCGTCGCAGCCCGCCCCCGCCCCCACCCCGGCCGCGACCGCGGCCCCCGCGGGCCACGGCATAGCGGAGGCCGTCGACGAGGTGAAGCGGCTGCTCGACGCGGGCCGCATCACGCAGGCCGTCGACATCCTGGGGGGCGTGCTGCCGGCCGCCGCGGAGAAGCACGGCGAGCAGTCACCGGTCGTGCGGATGCTGCGCAAGCAGTACGCGGCCACGCTGATGGAGGACGGCCAGTACCGCCGCGCCCTGCCGGAGTTGCGCCGGCTCGCGGACGAACTGGCCGCCGAGTCGGGGCCGTCGGGACGCCAGTCGCTGCAGTACCGCTACGAGGCCGCCCAGTGCCTGGAGCAGCTGGGTGAGGCCCCGGCGGCGCTCGCCGAGTACCGGGCGCTGCTGCCCTCCTTCGAGCAGTACCGCGCCACCGACCCGGACCTGCCCCTGGAGGTGCGGCGCCGCATCGGCCACCTGTTGCTGTCGGTGGGCGACCGCGTGGCCGCCCACGACGTGCTGTCGCGTCTGCTCTACGACTCCGACCGGGTGCACGGCCCGAACCACCCCTTCTCCCTGGAGGTCCGGCGGACGCTGACCTGGCTGGGGCAGGTGGGCCGCTGACCGGCGGCTACCGGCGCCGTCCGGTGCGGGGAGGACGGGGCCCGTAGGTCAGCCCCGGCCTTGCCCGGCCAGACGCAGTCGCGCCGCCTGCGCACTCATCGCCCGCTTCAACCGGGGTCCGAAGGGCTTCTCCACGAGACGGTGGATCGTATAGGCCAGTACCAGCATGCCGAAGATCGCGCTCACCAGGGTCTCCCGCGGGGTGAGCCCGAGATGCCGGTGCAGCGCGGTGATGGCGAACCAGCCGAGATGCTCGTGGACCAGGTAGAAGGGGTACGTCAAGGCTCCGGCGAAGGTGAGCCAGCGCCAGTTCGCCCAGTGGAGCCACCCAAGCGCCACGGCAGCCACCGCCACGAAGGCCAGGGTGACGACGAAAAGGATCACATGGGGGGAGCGCGGTTCCCCGCCCGTCGCGTCCGGGGACCACAGGGCGGTGGTGGAGTAGCGCTGTCCCAGCAGCCAACTGACGCCGACGATGCCCCAGAGCAGAAGGTCGCTGCCGTAGCGGTGGATCAGGTACAGGGCGAGACCGCCGATGAAGAACGGGGCGTGGTCACGCATCACGATCTCGTCGGTCAGCGGGGTGTCGGCGACCCGGGCCAGCACGCCCGCCACCGTCCACAGGCAGCAGAAGATGACAACCCGGCGGTATGTGACGCCCTTCCAGACGACGAAGAGCGCGAACAGGAGGTAGAACCGGGCCTCGACCCACAGGGTCCAGCACACCCCGAGGACCCGGGGTACGCCCATCGGCTGCTGCAGCATCGTGAAGTTGACCAGCACCTCGTCCAAGCGGAGGGGGTGGATCACGGCCGGCGCTGCCACGCAGGCCACGGTCGTCAGCACGATCGCCGCCCAGTAGGCGGGGTAGAGCCGCGAAACACGGGAGCGGAAGAAGTCGCCCAGCGACTTCCCCCAGGCGCTCATGCAAATCACGAAACCACTGATGATGAAGAAGAGCTGCACTCCCAGGCAGCCGTAAACGGCAACATCGGAAAGGTGCGGGAAAAGCTCCCGTGGGTTGCGTCCCCAGGCGTGTCCGGTCTGCGCCTTGCCGACGTAGTGGAAAAGGCAGACCATCAGCGCGGCAACGAGGCGCAGACCGTCCAGGGCGCGCAGCCGATCGCCGCCGGCGCGTCTGCCGCCAACGGCCTTCCCGGGCCTCTCCTTGTCACCCACTATGACGGGCGCGGCCTTGACCGAACCCCGTTCCGTTACCGTCGAGGACATCGTGCTCCCACCAGCCGTCTGCCAAATCCAGCCTCCCCGCGACACGGGGCGCCATGTGAGCGTAAGGAATTGTCAGCCCGTCGCGATTCGGGCCAAGTCGACATCCGCGGACATCCGGAACAGGCGGCGGAAACCCTCCAGCCCGAGTTCATCTTCCGATCACCTTGTGTACAGCAGGCAGCCACACAACGAAAGCTAGCCTTTCCATGGTTTCCGCTGTACGAGAACTAGGTGAACATGTGACCAATAGGCCCACGCTCTCCGTCGTCGTCCCGTGCTACAACATCCGGTATTACCTCGCCGACATGGTGTCCAGTCTCGTCAGTAATGACCGGGACGATTTCGAGTTCATCTTCGTCGAGGACCGCTCCACAAAGGACGACACGTACGAAGCGCTACTGGACATGTCCAAGCGGTTGCGGAACAGCCGGGTCATCCGGCACGACACGAACCAGGGACTCGCCACCGCCCGCAACACCGGGATCGACGTGGCGGAAGGGCGCTACCTCACCTTCCTCGACGGGGACGACTGGCTCGCCCCCGGTTACCTGCCGAAACTCGTCGACGCGATCGAGCGTCACGACGTCGACTTCGTGCGCACCGACCACGTCCAGGTCACCGGAGTGGAACGCCGGGTGCACCGCGCGCCCGAGGGCCGCCGCGACACACCGCTGGATCCGCGCGGATCGATCCTGCCGACGGACGACACCACGATGGTCGACTACCCGTACGCCTGGGCGGGCATCTACCACCGTCGGCTGCTCGACCGAGGCCTGCTCCGTTTCCACGACGGGCTCCGCACCGCCGAGGACCGCCCGTGGATCTGGGCACTGCACCGCGAGGCGGACTCCTACGCGGTGGCGAGCCTGCACGGCGTCTTCTACCGGCGCGGCATCACGACCTCGCTCACCCAGATCGGCGACGTGCGGCAGCTGGACTTCATCCGGTCCTTCGAGCTGGTCCTGGAGGAGCTGGCCGGCGACCCGGACGTCGCGGACCTGCGCCCCAAGGCCATTCGGAACTACTGCGTCGTGATCGCCCACCACCTGCGCGAGCGGGACCGCTTCGAACGGCGGGTCGCCACCCGTCTGAAGGAGCTCAGCGCCGAAGCGCTGCGCCGCATCCCCGAGCACGAACTCCAGAAGGCCCTGGCCGGTATGGACGACCAGCGCAAGCGGACCCTGCGCCGGATACGCGGCGGTATGAAGGAAGCCCTCGTATGACCCAGATCTTCTTCGCGGCCACCCAGTACGCCGCCGCGACCATCACCAGCGCCATCAGGGCCGGCCTCTTCGGGCCACGGAAGGACCGCCGGCTGCTCGTGGTGAGCAACACCTCCTCGATACCCGAGCTGAGCACCCCCCTGGACAAGATGCCCGGCTTCGAACAGCTGCGGCCGGAGTTCGACGCGGTGCACTCGTGGAACGACACCATCGCCCCGCACCACCCGGTCGGCTGGTCGCCGCGTCCCGAGGACACCCTGCTCTGGGAGCGGGCCCTGCGCCTGGCATGGGACCTGGGAACCGAGCCGGTCGAGATCGCGTGCGAATCCATCCAGGCGAATCCGTCCCGTGCCATCGTGGAGATCTTCGCCGACAGCCCCGTCCACGTGTACGCCGATGGCCTGATGAGCTACGGCCCCACTCGTAACCGGATCCCGGTCGGCGTGAACAGCCGCATCAAGCGGCTGCTCCACCTCGACCTCGTGCCCGGGCTACGCCCGATGCTGCTGTCCGAGTACGGCGTCGAGCCGGTCGTCATCCCCAAGGAGCCGTTCCTGCACGTCCTCGAGCAAATCGGGGGGAACGGCGTCGCGGCTCTCGACGAACACTTGCCCGCCGACGACCGGCCCACGGCCGTGCTGCTCGGTCAGTACCTCTCCGCCCTCGATCTGATCACGACGGCCGAGGAGGACGGGCTGCACGTGAGAATGCTCCGCGGAGCGGTCGCGGCCGGCCACCGGCACGTGCTGTTCAAGCCGCACCCCAGCGCGCCCGCCCAGTACTCGCAGTCACTGCAACAGGCGGCGGAGGAACTGGGGGTGCGGCTCAGCGTCCTCGACGTTCCCGTGCTGGCGGAAACGGTGTACCAGCACGTCCGGCCCGGCCTCGTCGTCGGATGCTTCTCCACCGCGCTGATGACCGCGGCCGTGTTCTACGGGATACCCGTCGCACGGGTCGGCACGGAACTGCTGCTGGAACGGATCACCCCCTACGAGAACAGCAACCGGGTGCCCCTCACCGTCATCGACGCCGTCCTCCCGGACCTCGAGCGGGACACCGCCGAGGCCGGCAAGCCGCTCGAGCTGTCGCCGGAGCGGGTCAACGGCGAACTGGCCCCCCTGGTCAGGACCGTGAGCTACTGCATGCAGTCGGTCAAGTACGCGCCTCTCCGGGACGAGGCCGAGGCGTGGCTCACAGCCCATCTCTCCGCGAACGCGAATTACTTCAAGCGGCGCCGGCTGACCAGTCTCCGGCTGCCGGGCGGCAGCGGGGTCAGGGCCGAGGGCCTGCGCCGCAACCCGGCGGTGCGGCGTCTGGTGAAGAGCATCCGGACCGCCCAGGGCTGACATCGGGCTGGGCTGAACCGGCGGTTCAGCCCAGCCGGCGGTTCAACCCAGCCAGCGGTTCAACCGCAGTCGCGTCCACAGCAGACTGGCGGCGAAGGACAGTACAACGGTCCCCGCCACCAGCAGCGTGAGCAGTCCGGCCGCACCGATCCAGCCCGCGTCCGCGGTGACCAGCGACGGGGCAAGGGCCCGCAGGAACATCAGGTGCACCAGGTAGGCACCGAAGGCAGCGGCGCCGAGCCGGGACAGCAGCGGCCGGAACCGTGCCGGCACGGTGATCCGGTTCAACGCCATCAGCAGCGCGCCGGCCAGGAACGGCACGAACACCCCCGCGTAGGGGGACGGGTAGTGCACGAAGCGCTCGTACGCGACGACGGCGGCCCACCCGCACACACCGCCCGCGAGCCACAGCAGGCGCCGACGGCGCCCAGTGGTGGCCGAGGGCGGCAGCGCCAGCAGGAAGGCGCCGGTGGCGGCATAGGCGAGCTGGTACGGGGACGGGTCCCACGCGAAGCCCGGCGATTTCACGTGGAACAGCCCGGCGACGTCGTCCAGGAGGGTCGGCGCGAGCGCCAGGGCGACGAACACCGCAGCGAGGCCGTAGGGCCGCTTCCCTCCTTTGACCAGGGCGGCGAGCGACAGCACGGCGATCACCGGTACGTAGGCGTACAGGTACCAGAGGTGGAAAGCCGGTTGCACCGACCCGAACAGCGACTCGTAGGCCAGCCGGAGGGTGGACCGGGAGTTGGTGTCCCGGATCCAGTCCCACACCAAGTACGCGGCCGTCCACACGGCCATGGGCACCACGATCCGGGTCAGCCGTCTGCGCACCTGCGCCCCGTCACGAGGCGGCGCGCCACAGAGGACGACCCAGCCGGCCATCGCGAAGAACAGAGGTACGGCGCATCGGCTCAGGCCGTCGCCGGCCAGCGCGATCCAGTAGACCGGCCGGCCGCCGCCGGGCTCACGGCCGACGGCGTTGAGGAACTGGCCCGCGGAGTGGCAGACGATGACACCGATGGAGCACAGGACGCGCAGCAGGTCGATGTCGAATCTGTGCGCGTGCGACGGGGCGTCCCGCGGCGTGGAGGGCGCCGTGGCCGGGCCGGTCGCGGGCGTGGTGACGGGGACGGGGGCTGACGCGGCGGTGGTCATCGGCTGCGCGGAGATCGGTGGTCACTCCCGGTCGTACGAGCGGTCCGGCCGGTGTCCGGCAGGGCCGCGGGATCGGATGGTTGCGCGGCACGGCCCCGCCGCGGGCGGGTGCGTCCCGGGTCCTGCCGGCGGGCGGACCGTCCCCCGGGGCGCGGGAGGCGGCGGCTCCGGCCCGCCGTCGCGGGCACGGCGGGCAGGGGTTCCGCGGGCCGGCCGGCCCGGCCGGCCGTGCCCGGAGGGCCCGGGGCGAGGCCCGTCCGCTCTCCGGACCGGGCGATGTCGAACGGTTCCTGCGACCACGTGTACCCCGGTGCGTCGGCTTCATGGCCGGCCACCTCGCCCGGCCCCGCGAGGGCCGGTCCGGGCCGGTGTGCGGGCGGGACGGCGATGTGCATGGATCCACGTTCCGGTCGATGTCCGAAATCACCTGTCCCGGCAGACTATGGGACGTCCCCGGGAGCGCGAGGCCCGAACCGGGGGAAGGCCGGCCGCCGCGGGGTGGCGTCCAGGTGAACCTGGCCCGGATGCGAGCTCCCTTGCCAGGTCAGCAGGGGTGCCCTCGGTCATGCGCGAGTTTTTCCGGTGCTGTCCGCCGCCCGGATGTAATCGCCGACCAGTGAGCCGAGCAGCACTCCGGCGAGCAGATCACCCGTCAGGTGGTCGGCGGTGTACAGCCGGGCGTGCACGACCTGGACCTGCATCCAGCGGTACTCGGCGGCGCGCCGCGGGGCCAGGCCGGTGAGGATGGCGACGGCGGCGGAGGACAGGACCGCGGGGGCGGCCGGGTAGGCGCAGGCGCAGCCGGTGTCCCGGGTGGCCGCCGGGCCGGGGCGCAGGGCCGGGTCGAGGACCGAGGGGTACGGCTGCCGGTAGTGGCCGGCCAGCCGTACGCCGACCGTCCCGGCCAGTTCCAGCGCGGCGTCGAGGCTGGCCCGGGCGGCCTCGCCCTCGGCGCGTGACAGCAGTTCGCGCTGGTCGTCCAGGTAGAGGCGCCAGATGTCCTGCTCCCCGTGGGCGGCGAGCCAGGCGGCGGCCGCCAGGCCGGCGGCGGTGCGGGTGCGGGCGAGGCGGCGCGCCTGCCCGAGTCCGGCGGCGCGTTCGGCCGCGCCGGGCGGGTCCGGGACGTGGTCCGCGGCCCAGCGGACGAAGGCCGGGTCGTCGCGGACCGTGCCGTGTCCCGCCCGCCACCGTGCGTACAGCGCGTCGGCGGCCCGCCGCCGCTGGTCGAGCCGGGCGGTCCAGACGCGCACCTCGGCGTCCGGGAAGAGCGGGGGCGGCGGGCTCTGCCCGATCCGCCGCACCGCGGCGGCGGCCTTCCCGGGGTCCGCGGGGCCCGGGTCGTGGATGCCGATCAGGCCGAGGACGGCGGCCGCCGCGGCGACGACGGCGACGACCCGGTACCGCCGGTCCGCGGTACGGGGAGCCCGGACCGGAACCCTGGGGCGGACCGGGGCCCTGCGGCGGGCCGTGCTCACCGCGCGGTTCCGGCGGTCTCGTTCGGGGGCGGCCCGGACGGGGCGGGGACCCGGACGGCCGGTGCGCTGCGCGGGAGGGCGTGGAAGCAGTGCCGGACCAGGCGGAACACGTCGTTGCCGGGAAGACCGGGGACGAGCAGGACCTGCCCCACGACGTACTTGCTGAGCGGCAGCGGCCGCACCCCCAGGCCGATCAGCAGCCGGTCGGCGGGGCCCGGCCGAGGGCCGCCCTTGGTCTCGACGAGGACGAAGCCCTGGTCCAGCGCGGCGGTCGTCCGGCCGTTGTGGCAGGTGAGCCGGCCGTCGAGGGTGACGCGGCTGCCCGCCTCCAGGTCGGCGAGGGCCGCGCGGACGTAGCGGATCTCCCCCGCGGGGAAGAGCGCCCCGGCGCGGACCGGGACCCCCGCGCCCCCGAGCACGTCGTCGACGAAGGCGACCGCCCCGGCCCCCATGCGGCCGTACTCCCGGGCGGCGAGGGTGCGGGCGTGCTTGACCGTGGCGCCCCGCCCGTCCTTGGTCTTGACCTCGACGCGGCACAGCCCGTCCTCGACGTAGAGCCGGGTGCGGACCTTCCAGCGGCGCCTGCGCCCCTGCACGTGGGCGTGCCAGGCGCTCAGCCCGGCGGTGTCGAAGTACGTGCTGCGGTACCCGGTGGTGCGGCGGCCGCCGAGGTCCAGCACGCGGTGCGTCGGGGCCAGGGCGGCGACCAGGCAGCGCGCCGACAGGACCGGCAGCAGGTACTTGCGGTCGACCCGGTGCTGCAGCGCGGCGGCGGCGTCGACCTCGGCGAGGGTCGCCCCGCGCAGCGCGGACAGGCCGAGCACGTCGGCGAAGGGCTCCGCGGCGGTCACACGAGCCTGCTCTCGAGCGGGTTGTCGTGCCCGCTCCGCCCGGTGGGCTGTCCCGCCCCGTCCTCGGGCAGGCCCCAGCCCACGGGTGAGTCGCCGCGGTAGCGGACCGACACCCGGGTCGTCTCCCGTACGAGGTCGACCTCGTCCACCAGGACCTCGAGCGGTTCCTGGCCGAACCGCAGGGCGACCTCGCGGTGGATCGCCGCAGGGTCGGCGTACAGCCGGTCGAGGGTGAGGCGGACCACCCGGGTCGCCTGGTGGGCGTGCGGGTCGTCGACGACCAGGACCGCCGCGAGGACCAGCGCGTGCAGTGCCACCACGAGCCAGATCTCCCGCTGTGGCAGCCCCCCGCACAGGGCGATGACCAGGGCCGTGAAGGTGTACGCGACGTCCCGGGCGGTGAAGGCGGTGCTGCGCAGCCGGACCAGGGAGAGCATGCCGAACAGCCCGAAGCCGACCCCGGCCGGGAACTTGCCCGCGCCCATCGCGCTCATCGCCGCGAACAGGCCGATGTTCAGCGCGGTCAGCACCAGCGGCATCTGCGGTGCCGGGCTGCCGCGCCGGTACAGCAGGCCCACCAGCGCCATCAGGGCCAGCACGTCCAGGCCGCCGCGCGCGAGCAGTTCCCAGGGTCCGTGCGTCATGAACGGCACCGCTCGGGCGGGTGTGGTCCGGGCACTTCTTCCTCCGGGGGCTGGATCGTCGGGCCCGGGTCCCGGGGATCCGTCCTCGGAAAGGGGGATGGGGCGGCGGATCCCCGGGCCCGGAGTGCGCGGGACGCACCGTCGGGGTGTGGGCGGGGCGCCGGCGGGACGCGAGTCCGTCCATCAACACCGGACGATGTGTCCAGTGATTTTGGACGCTAGCCCCGCGCCTCGCGCCGGGCAAGCCGCCCCGATGCGCTCTCCGCCCCCGCACCGCGGGAAGAACGCCAGGCAGGAGAGGCGAGCCCGGCGCCACGCGCGCGCTCCGGCCACCGGGCAATGCCACTCGAAGGGGTGAGGGCGGGCCGTCCGGGAAACACCGTGCCGAACCGCGAACGGGCCCCGCCCGCACGTCCCTTCTCGCGCGGACGGGGCCAGGTCGCGTCCCCGGGGGCGGCGAGTGTCTCAGCCGTCCAGCACCGCGGTCAGCAACTCCGCCGTCCACGCCAGCAGTTCCCGGCCGACCACGGGCTTGCCGCCGATCCGCGCCGTGGTGGGGCGCGGCACCAGGATCTGCCTGGCCGCCTGCTTCACCACCGTGCGCGGGTAGAGGCGGTTGAGCCGCAGCTCCTGCGACTCGCGCAACTCCACCGGCGAGAAGCGGACGTTGTTGCCCTGCAGGGTG
This sequence comes from Streptomyces sp. NPDC005722, assembly GCF_040630935.1. Classification (NCBI taxonomy): domain Bacteria; kingdom Bacillati; phylum Actinomycetota; class Actinomycetes; order Kitasatosporales; family Streptomycetaceae; genus Streptomyces; species Streptomyces sp. NPDC005722. Next base: position 101,659 of record NZ_JBEXYN010000010.1, on the reverse strand, counting down.
ATGTCGCCGACCCCGAGACGGCGGGCCAGCAGCCGCAGCCCGGCCACCAGCAGCAGGTTCTCCACCGGCTCCGGGAGCTTGCCGTAGCGGTCGGTGAGTTCCTCGCGGACGGCCTTGATGTCCTCCTCGGAGTTGACCGAGGCGATCGCGCGGTAGGCCTGCAGGCGCAGCCGCTCGCCGGGCGCGTAGTCGTGCGGGACGTGCGCGTCGACCGGCAGCTCGATCTTGACCTCCAGCGGGGCCTCCTCGGCCTCGCCGCCGCCCGCCTCCAGGGCCGACCGGTAGTCGGCCACGGCCTCGCCCACCATGCGGATGTACAGGTCGAAGCCCACGCCCGCGATGTGGCCGGACTGCTCGCCGCCGAGCAGGTTGCCCGCGCCGCGGATCTCCAGGTCCTTCATCGCGACGTACATGCCGGCGCCCATCTCGGTGTGCTGGGCGATCGTCGCCAGCCGCTCGTGCGCCGTCTCGGTGAGCGGCTTCTCCGGCGGGTACAGGAAGTACGCGTAACCCCGCTCACGGCTGCGGCCGACCCGGCCGCGCAGCTGGTGCAGCTGGGAGAGGCCGAAGGTGTCGCCGCGCTCCACGATCAGGGTGTTGGCGTTGGAGATGTCGATGCCGGACTCGACGATCGTCGTGGAGACCAGCACGTCGAACTTCTTCTCCCAGAAGTCGACGACGACCTGCTCCAGCTGCGACTCGCCCATCTGCCCGTGCGCGGTGGCGATCCGCGCCTCCGGCACCAGGTCGCGCAGCCGCGCCGCCGCCTTGTCGATGCTCTCCACCCGGTTGTGGATGTAGAAGGCCTGGCCCTCGCGCAGCAGCTCACGGCGGACCGCGGCGGCGATCTGCTTCTCCTCGTACGGGCCGACGAAGGTCAGCACCGGGTGCCGCTCCTCCGGCGGGGTGGTGATCGTCGACATCTCGCGGATGCCGGTGACCGCCATCTCCAGGGTGCGCGGGATCGGCGTCGCGGACATCGTCAGCACGTCGACGTTGGCACGGAGCTTCTTCAGCTGCTCCTTGTGCTCCACGCCGAAGCGCTGCTCCTCGTCGACGATGACCAGGCCCAGGTCCTTGAACTTCGTCTCCGAGGAGAACAGCCGGTGGGTGCCGATGACGACGTCCACCGAGCCCTCGCGCAGGCCCTCCAGGACGGCCTTGGCCTCGGAGTCGGTCTGGAAGCGGGAGAGCGCCTTCACCACCACGGGGAACTGCGAGTAGCGCTCGGAGAAGGTGCCGAAGTGCTGCTGCACCAGCAGGGTGGTGGGCACCAGGACGGCGACCTGCTTGCCGTCCTGCACCGCCTTGAAGGCCGCCCGCACCGCGATCTCGGTCTTGCCGTAGCCGACGTCGCCGCAGATCAGCCGGTCCATCGGGACCGACTTCTCCATGTCCTCCTTGACCTCGGCGATCGTGGTGAGCTGGTCCGGGGTCTCCGCGTACGGGAACGCGTCCTCCAGCTCCCGCTGCCAGGGGGTGTCCGGCGCGAAGGTGTGGCCGGGGGCCGCCATGCGGGCGGAGTACAGCCGGATCAGGTCCGCGGCGATCTCCTTGACCGCCTTCTTGGCCCGCGCCTTGGTCTTCGTCCAGTCCGCGCCGCCGAGGCGGTGCAGCGAGGGCGCCTCGCCGCCGACGTACTTGGTGATCTGCTCCAGCTGGTCGGTGGGCACGAAGAGCCGGTCACCGGGCTGGCCCTTCTTCGCCGGGGCGTACTCGACCACCAGGTACTCGCGGGTGGCGCCCTGCACGGTGCGCTGCACCATCTCCACGTAGCGTCCGACACCGTGCTGCTCGTGCACGATGAAGTCGCCCGCCTGCAGCGTCAGCGGGTCGATGGTCTTGCGGCGCCGGGACGGCATGCGCCCCATGTCCTTGGTGGAGGACTTCTGGCCGGACAGGTCGGTCTCGGTGAGGACCGCGATCCGCAGGGCCGGGTCGACGAAGCCGCTCTCCAGCGAACCGCACGCCACGTGGACCACGGACGGCTCGACCGGGCCCTCCAGGCCCGTGTCGAGGCGGGCGGCGATCCCCTCGCTGCCCAGCACCTCCACGATGCGGGCGGCCGGGCCGTGGCCCTCGGTGACGAAGACCGCGCGCCAGCCCTCGGCCAGCCAGCCCTTGGTGTCCGCGAGCGCCCGGGCGGTGTCGCCCCGGTAGAGCTCGGGGGCGTGCATGCCCAGCTTGAGGGTGTCGGCGTCCAGCTCGTCATCGGCCGCGAACGGGCTCACCGACCACCACGGCACGCCCAGCTCACGGGCCCGGTCGCGCACGTCCGCGATGCTCCACAGCGAGGCCGCGCCCAGGTCGATCGGCGCCTCGCCGCCCCCGGCCGAGGCGGCCCACGAGGCCTCCAGGAACTCCCTGCTCGTCGCCACGAGGTCGGCGGCCCGGGTACGCACCCGCTCCGGGTCGCAGACCACGGTCAGCGACCCGGCCGGCAGCACGTCCAGCAGCAGCTCCATGTCGTCCACCAGCACCGGGGCGAGCGACTCCATGCCCTCCACCGCGATGCCCTGGGCGATCTTGTCCAGCAGCTCGCGCAGCTGCGGGTGCTCCTCCGCCAGCTCCGCGGCACGGGCCCGCACCTCGTCGGTGAGCAGCAGCTCCCGGCAGGGCGGCGCCCACAGACCGTGCTCGGCGACCTCCAGCGAGCGCTGGTCGGCCACCTTGAAGTAGCGGATCTCCTCGACGTCGTCGCCCCAGAACTCGATCCGGAGCGGGTGCTCCTCGGTCGGCGGGAAGACGTCCAGGATGCCGCCGCGCACGGCGAACTCGCCGCGCTTCTCCACCAGCTCCACCCGGGCGTACGCGGCCGCCGCGAGGCCGTCCACGACCGCGTTCAGATCGGCGGTCTGCCCGGTCCGCAGTGCCACCGGGACCAGCTCGCCCAGGCCCTTGACCTGCGGCTGGAGCACCGAGCGGATCGGGGCGACCACGACCCGCACGGGGCCGGCGGTCGGGTCGTCCGCGCTGGGGTGCGCCAGCCGGCGCAGCACGGCCAGGCGCCGGCCGACCGTGTCCGAGCGGGGCGACAGCCGCTCGTGCGGCAGCGTCTCCCAGGCCGGGTACTCCACGACGGAGTCCTCGGGCAGCAGCGACCGCAGGGCCGCGACCAGGTCCTCGGCCTCGCGGCCGGTGGCCGTCACCGCCAGCACGGTGCGGCCCGTGCGGGCCGCGAGCGCGGCCAGGGCCAGCGGGCGGGCGGCGGGCGGACCCACCAGGTCGACGTGCGGGCGGTTGCCGTCCGCGGCGCCGCGGACCGCCTCCGCGAGCGCGGGGTCGTCCACGACGACGTCGAGCAGACCGTTGAGGCTCATGTGGCTTTCCGTCCCAGAGGCAGACAGGCGGGGCAACGCGAACAGCCCGACGCGTGGAACGGGCCGGGGTGTCCCAGCGTACGACGCTCCGCGGACACCCGGTGCCGCATCCTTCCCGGGGTCGTGTCCCGTGCTCCCCCGCCCTGCCCCCACGGGGGCCGCGCCTTGCGGGGCCCGGGTCCCTGTGCGGGTTGTCCGTGGCCGGGGTCGTGGTCTCTCCCCCGCCCTCCGGCCGGGGGACCCCCATGGGCCCGCCACGCCACACCCCCTCCCAGGACGCAACCCAGCCGGGGCCAAGCCGAAGCGGAAGCGTGGCGCTGGTTGTCTCCAGCTGTCAGGTGTTCGGCCTGATGACTCCCGACCGGCAGGACGGCGGGAGCGCGTCTGACAAGATCAGCGTGGACAGCCCGGGCAAGAGGCGTGCCGGAGGATCTGAATGGTCGAACGAGTGGCGCTGACGGCCCTGAGCGAGGAGAGCCGGGCGCTTTCTGCGGTGTTGCGGGAGCTCGGCACCGAAGACTGGGGTCGGCCGACCAACTGCCCTCCGTGGGACCTGCAGGAGCTGGTCGTGCACATCGGGGCGAGTCTCGGACTGAACGGTCCGCTCCCCACGGCTGAGGCTGTTGGAGGCCTCATGAGCGCGTCCGACTACTATCGCCAGCCAGAGCGGGCCACCTCGGACTACCGCCAGCGGAATGTGGAGCAGACTCAGCAGTTCGCGGCGAGGGTACTGACCGCGACTTCTGCGGTGTCATGGTTCGAAGAGGTGACGCTGGACACGCTCACCACTTTGGGCGGGGACGACCTGAACCGTGTGGTGTCGATCTCCGGCAAAGGGGCGATGCGCCTGGAGGAATGGGTGCTGACCCGGGTCGTCTCAGTCGCGGCTCACGGCCTGGACATCGCATTGACGCTGGGACGGCCCGCATGGACGGTGCCGTCTGCGTCGCAGGTCATGCGGCCTGTCTTCGAATCACTCCTTCAGCAACAAGTTCCAGCACCTTTGGACTGGGACGACCTGACGTTCCTGGCGGTGGCGACGGGACGACGAGGACTGAGCGAGAGCGAGCGCAGGGTGCTCGGCCGTTCTGCAGCGCGGTTTCCGCTTCTGTCCTGATGCAGGTCAGCCCTCCGAAGGCTGGTCGTCTTCCTTGATCATCCGGCGAAGCCTGCTGCGGCCGGCGACGCAAGCACCGGTCGGCGGTGGTGCACCTAGTGCTGCTCTGTGGGGGCCGGTGTCCTAATGTCCGCCGGTCGGTCAGGTCGCGGCATCGGCCAGCCTGCACAAACGCTGGAGGTCAGGGTCCGCCCACGTCCGCGTCAGCCTCTGATCAACCGGCTCCAGCCGATCCGGCAAGGACCGCGCCGGGCAGCGTGGCCGGCTTCGGCAGGAAGGCGGTGACCTGCCCCGGTGCCAGGCGGATCAGGAGTCGTTCAGAACCACCCCGGCGAGCCGCGGCATCTCCCGCAGGAAGTCCGGGACACCCGTGAACGCGTCCACACGGCTCTCGTACGCGGTGATCCTGAGCGCGCAGTCCGCCACCAGGGCGTCGACCCGCTCCCCGATGTCGGTGGGCGAGGCCACCATGATGGAGTCGTACTGCCCGACGTCCGAGCCGATCGTGAGGTCCACGAACACCTCACCTTCCTGGAGGAGCCCCGCAAGAGTGGGCGGGCGGTCCCGGCGCAGGGCCTGCGTCAGCCGGCCGAGCCGTTCGGCACCTGGCGCGACAGCGAAGACCGAGATCTCCGACGAGGCGTCGAAGATCACCGCATGGAGCAGGGAGACCAGGTCCCGTGGCGCCGCCACGGGGAACAGCCCGGCGCACGCGCTGTCGCAGCGGCCGTCGCGGCCGGGCACCGGCCGTGGAGTCACCGCCGAGCGTGCCCTGACGAAACCCTTGTCGCGCGCGGCCGGGGTGAGACCCTCCGCGTCGATCTCGTACTCCCAGTCGACGAGCAGGGGCGTTTGCCCCAGGGCGCGCTCGGCATCCTCGCGATAGTAGGCCGGGATGGCGAAGCGCCGGAGGCCGGCCGTGAGGCGCCAGACGAGGCCCAGGTAGACCGCGACCTCTTCCATGTTGTTGTTCACGGCCCATTCGGTGAAGGGCGTTCGCTCCTCGGGCCACTCCCCGAACAGCCCGGGCCAGTTGCGTGTTACGGGCGTTCCGAGGGTGGGGAGGTAGTGGAAGACATGAACCCCGTCGCCTTTGGTGGCGTCGAAGCGGATCGGAAGCATCGCGTCAAACTAGTGCCGTCGTTCCGGGATCGCTGCTGGTTTTCGCCGCGGGCACCCGGTGTCCGGTCCGGGGTGCCAGGAGGCGTGCGCCCTCCCGAGCGCACCGTCGCGGACATGTCGCCGTGCTTCACGATCACGGCCAGCGCGGAGGCAACTCCGCCCAGGGGCTTGTCGTCACGCCGCACCCTCCCGCTCCTCCGGCTGGACCGGCCACGTGTTGCCGTCGCCGTCGTCATGGTCCTCCCGGTGGTCAGGGTCTTGTTCGTGAAGTTCAAGCACCCCGACGGGCAGGTCACGCTGCTGACGCGGGTCCGTTTCCTGGAAGGCGACGGATGGCCGGTGCACTACTGGCGGCGCACCCGGTGGGGGTCAGAGACCGTTCGGGGTGCCCCGGATCGCGTCCTGACACCCCCACCGGCCGTTGTGCGCCCATACGACGGGAGGGGGTGTGTCGGGGTGCGCCCGGAAACGACGAGCGGCGGACGCGGTGCCGAATGATGTTGGGGTAAACCGCGAGCGTTGAGGACGTGCGCCGGCGCGGCCCCGACCCCACAACGAGGTGCGAGACCCGCACCAATCGCGCCGGGCAATCGGGCGGGAGGGTGGGAAAAAGCCCCCAACAGCAACCACAAAACAACCCGCACACGACAGCGGCCCCGGGCACGCACGAGGCGGACCCGGGGCCAGGCCGTCAGGCCTACTCCGTGGCGATCGCGCCCAGCACGTTCATCCGGCCCGCCCGGAACGCCGGCACCAGCGCCGCGACGAGCCCGACGAAGGCGGAGCCGATGAAGACCGTGATGATCGTCGGCCAGGGGATCTCCAGGATCCCGAGCCCCTGGAGCGCCAGCAGCTGCTGGGCGGAGGCGCCCCAGCCCATGCCGAGCCCGAGGCCGAGCACCGCGCCGAAGAGGGCGATGACGATCGACTCCAGGCGGATCATGCGCCGCAGCTGCCGCCGCGACATGCCGATCGCCCGCATGAGGCCGATCTCCCGGGTGCGCTCGACCACCGACAGGGCGAGGGTGTTCACGACGCCCAGGATCGCGACGATGATCGCCAGGGCCAGCAGGCCGTAGATCAGGTTGAGCAGCTGGCCGATCTGGTCCTTGAGCATGTCCTTGTAGTCGGCCTGGTTGCGGACCTGGACCTGCGGGAAGTCGTGCAGCGCCTTCTTCAGGCCCGCGTAGGCCGCGTCCTGCCGCCCGTCCTTCGCGGCGGCGAACATGATGTCGTTGATCGGCATCCGGTCGGCCGGGACGTAGCGCGCCGCGGTCGTGATGTTGGTGTACATCGCGCCCTGGTCGAAGACGGTGTCCGCGGAGGTGATGGCGGCGACCGTCAGCGTGGCGGTGTCGCCGTGCTCGAAGCGGACGGAGAGCTTGTCGCCGAGCTTGACCTTGTGCTTGTCGGCGTAGCCCTCGCCGACCGACATCGCGTTGGCCCCGTACGCGGCCGACAGCTCGCCGGCGACCGTGTTGACCTGCAGGTCCTGGGCGTACGTCGGGTCCGCGGCGGACAGGGAGGTGTCGGACACCGACCCGTCGGGGGCGGTGAGCTTCACGTCGAGGGACTTGTAGTCGGTGACGTGGGCGAGGTCAGGCGCGGCCTTGATCGCCTGCTCGATCTGCGGGGTGATCGGCTGGCCGCTGTCGGAGGCGATGATGAAGTCCGCGCCGACCGACTTGTCGAGCTGGTCGGTCGCCGAGGCCACCATGGAGGAGCCGACCACGGAGAGGGCGGCGACGAGCGCGAGGCCGATCATGAGGGCGGCGGCGGTGGCGCCGGTGCGCCGCGGGTTGCGCAGCGCGTTGCGCTCGGCGAGGCGGCCGACCGGGCCGAAGACCCGCAGGACGCCCGCGCTGATCATCCGGACGACGACGCCGGCCAGCAGCGGGCCGACGACCACGAAGCCGACCAGGGTGAGCAGGATGCCGAGACCGAGGAACATCGAGCCCTCCGCGGCCTTGGTGGCCTGGACGGCGGCGAGCAGGGCGGCGGCACCGGTGAGGGTGAGGACCAGGCCGATCGCGGCGCGCACCTTCCCGGCCCGGGCGTCGGCGGGGGTCCCGGCGTCGCGCAGCGCGGCCATCGGGGAGACCTTGCCGGCCCGCCGGGCGGGCAGGTAGGCGGCGAGGACGGTCACCACGACGCCGAGGACGAGCCCGATGACCGGGGTGGATGCCTTGACCGTCAGGGAGGAGGTGTCGAGGTTCATACCCGCGCTGCCCATGAGGTTCATGAGCAGGACGGCGAGCCCGACGCCGCCGCCGATGCCGAGGACGGAGCCCACCACGCCGAGGAGCAGCGCCTCGACCAGCACCGAGCGGTTGACCTGGCGGCGGCTCGCGCCGATGGCTCGCATCAGGCCGATCTCGCGGGTGCGCTGGGCGACCAGCATCGAGAAGGTGTTGACGATCAGGAAGATCCCGACGAGGACGGCGATCCCGGCGAAGCCGAGCATCGCGTACTTGATGACGTCGAGGAAGCCGGCGATATCCTTCTGGTTCTCGGCGGTCCACTCGGCCTGCGTCTGCACCTTGTAGCCGGCGGTGGAGCCGAGGGCGGCGGTGACGTCCTTCTTCAGCTGCTCGTCGGTGACGCCGGGCTTCGCGGTCACGCCGACGCTGGTGAAGACGTCCTTGGCGCCGAGCAGTTTGGTCTGGGTGGTGGCGGTGTCGAAGTAGAAGATCGCCGCACCGGGGTTGGTGACCTTGAAGGTGGCGATGCCGGTGATCCGGGCGTGGAACTCGCCGGGGATGGCGATGACCCGCAGCTCGTCGCCCAGTTCGAGGTGCTTCTTGTCGGCGGTGTCGGCGTCGACCATCACCTCGGTGGGACCGCGCGGGGCGTGGCCGGAGGTGACGTCGACCGAACGCAGCTCGGTGGAGTCCCAGTTGGTGGCGATGGTGGGGGCGCCGGAGGTCGGGCCGAGGTTGTCGCCGGCGGCGTCGGTGACGGTGAGCGTCTGGCTGCCGGCCTCTCCGGTCGCGGACTCGACGCCCTCGACCTCCTTCAGCCGTTCGACCGTGGCGGCGGGCACGGTGGCCGCCTTGGTGGTCATCTGCATCTGGTCGTCGCTGGGCGCGCCCTTGGGCGTGACCGTGACGTCCGACGCGGTGGCGGCGAAGAGCTTGTCGAAGGTGGAGGTCATGGTGTCGGTGAAGACGAGCGTGCCGCAGACGAAGCCCACCGACAGCAGGACGGCGATGGCGGACAGCGCCATGCGTCCCTTGTGCGCGACGAAGTTGCGCATCGAGGTCTTGACGACGGTCACGACGTCCTCCCGCGCGCGTCGAAGTCCTTCATGCGCTCCAGGACGGAGTCGGCGGTCGGGTCCCGCATCTCGTCGACGATCCGGCCGTCGGCGAGGTAGAGGACGCGGTCGGCGTAGGAGGCGGCGACCGGGTCGTGCGTCACCATGACGATGGTCTGGCCGAGTTCGTCGACCGAGCGGCGCAGGAAGCCGAGGATCTCGGCGCCGGCGCGCGAGTCGAGGTTGCCGGTCGGCTCGTCGCCGAAGATGATCTCCGGCCGGGCGGCCAGGGCGCGGGCCACGGCGACGCGCTGCTGCTGGCCGCCGGAGAGCTGGCCGGGCCGGTGCTTGAGGCGGCCTGCCAGACCGACGGTCTCCACGACGCGCTGCAGCCACTGGGGGTCGGCCTTGCGGCCGGCGATGTCCATGGGCAGCGTGATGTTCTCGGCCGCGTTGAGGGTCGGCAGCAGGTTGAAGGCCTGGAAGATGAAGCCGATCTTGTCCCGGCGCAGCTGGGTGAGCTTCTTGTCCTTCAGCTTGGTGATCTCGGTCTCACCGACCCAGATCCTGCCGTCGGTCACCGTGTCGAGACCGGCGAGGCAGTGCATCAGGGTCGACTTGCCGGAGCCGGACGGCCCCATGATCGCGGTGAAGCGGCCGCGGTCGATGTCGACGTCGACCGCGTCGAGGGCCACGACCCGGGTCTCGCCCGAGCCGTACGCCTTGGTGACCTGACGGGCCCGGGCGGCCACGGCCGTACGTTCTCCGCTGCCCCCGGACTTGGGAATCGATACTGCCGTTGTCACTGGTCTGCTCCTGTTCGGGTGGTGGTCGCCGCCGTCGCCGGGCGGGCTTCGTCGTGTACCAAGACTGGCTTCGGGGAGGGGGCCGGAACGATGGTGCGGGTCTCCGTATCGGCCCGGGGGTTAGCCCCACCAGAAGGCTAGGGAGCCCAGGAGGGCCCCCTCGTCCTCCGCCGGTACGAACCGGGGGTAGGAGAAAGTCGGGTGGGACCCCTAGGGGGTCTGCACCTTTCGGCGGACCCCGGCTCGGGGTCGAGACTGCACCCTCCGGTCGCGGGAGGTTCAAGCCCCGCCGTCCGGCCTGCGGGAACCCCCTGTCCGCGCGGGGGACGGGCATGAAATCGTGTGTCGTACACACACCAGGGGGGTCCCGTGGAGCGCACCGAGCAGACCGCGACCGCCGCCGCCGCGGCGTCCGCCGACGGGCCGCCTCGGCGCGGCCCCGTCGTCGCCGCACTGATGCTGGCCATGGCGCTGGCGGCGATGGACTCCACGATCATCTCCACCGCGGTGCCGCAGATCGTCGGCGAGCTGGGCGGCTTCTCCGTCTTCTCCTGGCTCTTCTCCGGCTACCTGCTCGCGGTCACGGTGACCCTCCCGGTCTACGGCAAGCTCGCCGACACCTTCGGGCGCAAGCCCGTGCTGCTGACCGGCATCGGGATCTTCCTGCTGGGCTCCCTGCTGTGCGCCGGGGCCTGGAACATGGCCGGCCTGATCGCCTTCCGCATCGTGCAGGGGCTCGGCGGCGGCGCCATCCAGGGGACGGTGCAGACGATCGCCGCCGACCTGTACCCGCTGAAGGAGCGCGGCCGCATCCAGGCGGCGATCTCCACGGTCTGGGCGGTCTCCGCCGTCCTCGGGCCGCTGTGCGGCGGGCTGTTCGCCGGGTACGCCAGCTGGCGCTGGATCTTCCTGATCAACCTGCCCATCGGCGCGGTCGCACTGCTGCTCATCTCCCGTCACCTGCGCGAACGGGTCGCCGAGCGGACCCGGCACCGGGTCGACTGGCCCGGCGCGGTGCTGCTCTTCCTCTCCGGCGGACTGCTGATCACCGGCCTCGTGCAGGGCGGGGCGGCCCGGTGGTGGCTGCTCGGCGGCAGCCTCGTGACGGGCGCCCTGACCGTGTGGGCGGAGCGCCGCGCCGCCGAGCCGATCATCCCCGGCTGGGTCTGGCGGCGCCGGGTGATCGTCGCCGTCAACCTGGCCCTGGGCATGCTCGGCGTCCTGATGGTGGCCCCGACGGTCTTCCTCCCGACGTACGCCCAGACCGTGCTCGGGCTCGGGCCGATCGCGGCGGGCTTCGTGCTGTCGGTGATGACGCTCAGCTGGCCGCTGTCCGCGGCCCTCAGCAACCGCGTCTACCTGCGCATCGGCTTCCGCAACACCGCCGCCCTGGGCATGGCGGCCGCGACCGTCGTCCTCGTCGTTCTGGTGATGCTCCCGTACGCCGGTCCGGCCTGGCAGCCCACCCTGGTGATGCTGGCCCTCGGTGCGGCCCTCGGCCTCTTCCAGCTCCCGCTGATCGTCGGCGTCCAGTCCACCGTCCCGTGGAGCGAACGCGCCACCGCCACCTCGTCGATCCTCTTCTGCCGCCAGGTCGGCCAGAGCGTGGGCGCGGCCGTCTTCGGCGCCGTCGCCAACGCCACCCTCGCCTCCCGGCTGCACGGCTCCGGCACCGACCTCGACTCGATCGCCGGGGCCGCCCACCTCGACGACCACGTGCGCCGCGCGGTCGCGGCGGCGGTCAACCACGTCTACGTTGGCGCGGCCGTCGCGGCGGTCCTGTCCCTGGCCGCCGTCCTCCTGGTGGCCCCCCGCCGCTTCCCGGTCCTGGAGGAGGACCCGGCGGTACGGTGACGCCGTGGACGCGAAGACCTACGCGCGCATGCGGGCCGTCGCCGGCGAGCTGATGGGGCGCGAGGACGTCTGGGCCGTAGAGATCGGTGAGGGTGTCATCACGCTGATGATGCCGCCGGTCAACCGGCACGAGCTGATCGCCATGCGGTTGCGACGGCAGATCGAGCGGCAGATGGCCGGCGATCCGGACTGGTCCGGTCACGTGGCCCACAGCGGTCCCGAGATCGAGGCGCCCGCCATAGGGCGCATGCGCCGCCCTGACCTCGTCGTCGTGGCCGAACAGGCCCTCGACACCCCCGGGTTCCTCGACCCCGCCGACGTCGCCCTGGTCGCCGAGGTCGTGTCCACGTCCAACCCGGAGAACGACTACCGCGAGAAGACCCGGGACTACCCCGCCATGGGGATCCCGCTGTACCTGATCATCGACCCGCGCGACAAGACGCCGGCCGTGCTCTCCGATCCGGGACCGTCGCCCGGCGACGACGGCCCCCGGTACCGGGCACGCCACGACTACGCCTTCGGGGACGCCGTCGCCGTGGGGCCGTGGGTCGTGGACAGCGGGGAGTTCCCCGCCTACGACGGTTCCTGATCGTCCCCGGGTGCGGGGGCGGGCAGGTCGGGGGCGGTGGGCCCCGGTTCGTCCTCGGTCCCGGTATCGGGGACCTCGCGGCCGGTCAGGGCGGCGAGGCTGCTGCGGACGTGGGCGAGGTGCTCGCGGATCTCCTCCCGGCGGACCTCGTGCTCGCGCAGTTCGCGTTCCGCGGCGAGCCGGATGCGCTCCTCCCGTACCCGGGCCTGGGCGAGGAGTTCCGCGGCGGTGGCGTCGGCCTCCTCCTGGCGGCGCCGGGCGGCCTCCTCGGTCTCCGCCAGGGCCCGGCGGGCGTCGTCGACCATGGCCTCGGCGTAGGAGGTGAGTTCGGCCGTACGGGAGTCGACCCCGGCCTCGCCCTCGGCGAGTTCGTGCTCCTGGGTGTCGAAGCGCTCGCGGTGGTCCTTCTCCAGTTCGGCGAGCGTGTGTTCGCTCTCCCGCCGGGCGGCGTCGAGTTCGCGGGCGGCCTCGTCGCGGACCCGGCCGGCCTCTTCCCGGGCCTCGCCGAGCACCCGCCCGGCATCGGTGCGGGAGCGCTCCAGCAGCTGCTCGGCGTGCTCGTCCCCGCCGACGCGCCGGGCGTGGGCGGCCGCGCGGGCCTCGTCCATGAGGGTGCGGCGGGCGGCCTCGGCCGCGTCGTGCGCGTGCCGGGCCTCCTCCTCGGCCTGCTCGCGGACGGAGGTGGCCTCCTCCTCGACCAGCCGCAGCAGGTCCAGCGCGCCCTTCCCGAGGGACTCGTAGGTGGGCGGGGAGAGCGTGGAGACCACGTCGCGCAGAGCCGCGCACTCCGCGCTCATCTCGCCGGCCAGGACCGTGAGCCGCGCGGCCCGCTCCCAGGCGGCGTCGCGGTCCTCGGACAGCTCCTCCAGGAAGCGGTCGACCTGTTCGGTGCGGTACCCGCGGCCACGGACGGTGGCGAGGCCGTGGCCGCCGCGGGGCTGTGCCGTACTCATACCCCCATTCTCGGGGATTTGCCCGATTTACCCATATCGCGACACTCCGACCGGTGGCCGGCCGGTCGGAGCCGCCGGGACGGGCACGCCCTAGAGCATCCCGTCCCACATCTGCTCGATGAGGACCGGCCACCAGTGCTCGGGCGAGGCGACCGCCGCCGGGTCGAGCGCGGCCAGCTGGTTCTGGAAGTCGACCGTCCAGCGGCCGGCCTGCTCCGGCGTCAGGCCCAGCCGCCAGCGCCACATCTTCCCGAGCAGCGCCAGGCAGCGGACGAACTCCGGCAGGCTGGTGTTGGCGAACTGCGGCGTCGCCGCCGTCCCGCCCGGCCCGGCCTTCAGCGGCACCGCCACGATGTGCGCCGTGCCGTACTGCACGCACAGCTGGCGGCCGAAGTCATTGCCCATCACCAGGTACGAACCCGCGTCCGGGGCCGGCTGCACGCCCCGCTCGGCGGCGAGCTCCGCCAGGGTAGGCACCGGCCGGCCGGGCTGGGCCTGGGCCCAGAAGAACGGGCCGAAGTCCACCGGCAGCCCGGACCAGGTGAGCGTCTGCGCGACCAGGTCCGGCACGCCCTGGCGGGCGACCGCCCGCTGGTCGAAGCGGAAGACGCCCTGCGGCCCGAAGGACTGCGCCAGTTCGTGCCCGATCGCGTCCAGCGGGATCGGTGGGACGCGCTGGACGTGCTGCGGGTCGGGCATCGGCACCCGGTGCGGGTGGGCGTGCGCCGGGGCGCTCGCCACCTGGTGCAGCTCGCCGAGGTGGGTCAGCAGGTGCTGGACGCCCGCGCGACGGCTCGTGTGGTCCTTGCCGTACGGGGCGGTGCTGCTGATCCGCACCTGCGGCCAGGTCTCGCGGATCATGCGGGCGCAGTAGCCGCCCGGCAGGTCGCAGGACTCCAGTTCCGTGTGCAGCTCCAGCACCGCCTGCGGCGGCACCCCGAGGGCGCGCAGCTCGTGCAGGATCTGCCACTCCGGGTGCGGGGTGCCGGGTGCGGAGCGGCGGATCAGCTGCTGCTCGGAGCCGTCCTGCGCGCGGTAGCGGAGCACGGCCATGTAGCCGGGGCCGACCGTGGGCGCCCCGGTGGGCGGGGTCGGGGCGTGGGGCTGCGGCGGCTGGGGGTAGCCGTACGCCGCGGGCTGCGGCGCCGCCGCCACCGGTCCGGGCGGCGGAGGGGGTGGCGGTGCGGCGGCCCCGGCGCCGCCGTCCGGGCGGGACAGCATCGTCGCGGCCCGGTGCACGTCGCCGGCCGCCGCATCGGGCGGTGCCGGCGGGCCGGGCCGGTCGTTCGCGGGGAGCGCCTGCACGAGCTGCGTGGGCACGTACCCGGCGGCCGGGGTGCCGGGCACTCCCGGTCCGGGCGGGGGCGCGGGCGGCCCGGGAGGGGCCGCCTTGGAGGTCTCGGCGGCGGCCACGTCGGCGGCGCCGCGGCCCGGTCCGGGCGGCGGCGGGGGCGGCGGGGGCGGTCCGTCCGGGCGGGACAGCATCGTCGCGGCGTGGTGCACGTCGCCGGAAGCCGGCCGGACGGGCGTGGCCGGCGCCGGGGGCGGCGGGGGCGGGCCGGGCCGGGCCGCGGCCGGCCCCCCGAACGGCGAGGGCGGCGGGCCCGGCGGCGGGGGCGTGGCCGAGCCGCCCGGGTAGCCGTAGGCACCGGGCCCGGGGGCCGGCGGGGGCGGCGGGGGCGCGCCCGCACCGGCGCCGGGGTAGCCGTAACCGCCCCGCGCGTCGGGCTGCGGCAGCGGCGTCCCGGTCTCGGGCACGCCGGGCAGCCGCTCGGTGCTGGCGTCGGCGCTCGTCATCGGCGGCGGGGTGTGGGCGTCGTCCGAGTCGCTGATGGGCGGCGCGTACACGGTCGCGGGCGGCGGCACGGAAGCCCCTGCGCCATGGCTGTCGTTGGCCTCCCGCCAGGCCGCGGGCGGCGGGGTCGGCGCACCGCCGTACGAGGCCGGCATCGGCGGGGTCGGCGTCGGGATGTACGGCTGGGTGGGCGTCGCCGGCCCGGGCGTGGTGACGGGGGCCGGGGCGGGCGGCGGGGTCGCCACCGGGGCGGGCGCGGGCGGCTGGGTCGTGACCGGCTGGACCGTGACCGGCGCCGGGGCGGCGTCCGGCGCCTCGCGGCGGTCGGGGATGCCGAGCCGGTCGGCGGCGTCCTGCAGCCACTGCGGCGGGCTCAGCAGGAAGGACGTCGCCTCCAGGTCGACCCGCCGGGGCCGCTCCGGCACGGCGTCCGCGACCGCGCCGGCCGAGGCGCCGTAGACCTCCTCCCAGCGGCGGATGACCTCGCCCACCGGCAGCGCGGGCCAGAGCGTGGCCTCGCCGCTGTCCCGGGCGATGACGATGCGGGACTCCCCGTCGTCGGAGGTCGGACCGCCGTCCCTGGGCTCGGACCACACCACGAAGCCCCGGTCGAACTCCCGCACCTGCACCGCGCGTGCGAGGTAGGCGGGGACGTCGGCGTTGATCCACCGCTCGGCGCGCTCCTGCGCCTGCGCGAACGTGACCATGTCCTGCCTCACCCCTCCACCGGGACGGCGCGGGCGAAGCCGCCGTCCACCATCAGGTTCGCCACGGTCTCCAGCTCCGGCGGGTCACCGGCGAGCGCGGCCAGGAAGGCGTCGAAGTCCTCGCCGCAGGGCAGCAGCAGCCCGGCGGTCCGCTCCTCGGTGGAGCCGAACGCGCCGTCGGCGTCCCGCACGTCGTCGTACGGGCACAGCCACATCGAACCGAGGTCGGCACCGCGCGACTTCACGGCGAGCACACCGCCCTGGACGTAGGAGATCGCCAGGTAGTCCTTGGTGAGGTGGTCCCGCAGGCACTTGTTGACGTAGACGAGGTCGTTGGCCGCCGCCTCGTCCCGCACGGTGAAGAAGGGCTGGTCGACGAGGAGTCCCAGCATGGGGAGCAGGGCGACGCCGCGCGGCGCGCTGCCGCCCGCCGCCTTCAGGAAGGTGCGGTAGGCGCCGGGCAGCCGGTAGCCGAGCTCCTCCTCGACGTCCCGCACCTGCTGTTCGGTGACGGCGACCCCGTCCTTGCGCAGGCCGAAGTGGACCGGCCGGGTCTCCTGCAGCGGCCGGGTGCCGCGCTTGTCGTGGTCGGCGGAGGCGGTGGTGGCCAGGCCGCCATGGTGCCGCAGCAGCGACTTGACCTCGGCGGGGACCAGTTCCAGACGGCGGCTGCCGGCGACGTGGTGCCAGGTCCACCCGTGCGGCGTGGCGACGGAGGACAGGCTGCCCCACAGCTCGTGACCGGTGGCGTGCACGGCGGCGTTGGCCGACACGTAGTCGGTGAGCCGGAGTTCGTCGATGCCGAAGCCGTCCGGCGGCTCGGCGATCTCCGCCGCCGCGCGCGCGTACGGCGAGAAGTCGGGGAAGCCGCGCTCGTCCACGCGTACGCCCTGCGGGTGGCGGGCGCGCCGCACCGGGTCCGGGAAGTGCACGATCTGACCGGCGTAGGCCGCGTTCGGTGGCGCGACCCGGTGCCCGGGCCGACCTGTCGTCATTGCCGATGCCCCCATGCTGGATCTGGTGTTGGGCACAGCCTATGGGGTGTGGCAATAGGCGCTTCGGCTGGTTCCGGTCACGGGTGCGCGGCGGCCCGGGCGGGTTGCGCGCCCGCCCGGAAGGGCGCTCCGGACCCGTCGCAGCGGCCCCCGCCGCACCGCCTTTCACACGTGGTGGGCGTCGTCCGCAAGCTGGTTCCGGTGAACGTCCGCCGCATCCCTTCCGTAGGGAAGGTGGTCGAATCCCGGCCGTTCTCAGGGGGCTTGGCGCCCTTTCCCTCCAGGTCGGCGCTACTATCCGTAGAACCACTGGCCAACGCAAGGAGCGGTACTGCGGGTAACACATCGGACTGCGTTGCGCATCTCCCCACAGTGCCGTGACATCCGGCACAAAATAAACCTCTCACCTCACAACCGACTTCCGTAACGCCTTGTCCGTTTGGCAGTCTTACGCACATAGGGGGACGTCCTCCCCGCGAGGACGGATCGGAGGGCCGTACGAAGATGCTGACGAGAGACGCCGCGGACCCGCGGCTCAACTGGGGAGCCGACGAAGCGCCGCCGCCACCCGTGCTGCGCCACCGGCGCGACGGGATCCTGCCCGCGGTCGCCGCCGCGCTGTCCGTCAAGGACGAGGTCCTCACCTGCACCGGCGTCAAGGCCGACCAGCCGCCCCCGCTCCACCCGCTCGTCCAGGACGTCCTCGACGCCCTCCCCGTCGCGCAGCGTGAGCGCTTCACGGGGCGATGTCCCGAGCCGGTGCTGCTCTCCCGCCACCTCACGACCGTCGACGGCGCCCGCAGCAAGCGCGCCGCACGCAAGCCGCTCACGAGTGGCGAGGCCCGCAAGGCCCTCAAGGGCGCCAAGCTCACCGCCCGCCACATACGCGAGGACGGCGACCCCGCACACGGCGCCTACGTCCCGCCCTGCCGCTCCTGCCAGGCGCTGCTCGCACACTTCGGCGTCCGCGCCTTCGACCCGGGAGCCGGCGCCGAATGAACTCGACCCGCTTCCCCGTCGGGGTCGACGTGGCCCTGCGCTCCGCCGGCTGGCAGCCCGGCCGCTGGGACATCCGCCAGGCCGAGGTCTGGGCCGACACGCTCCGCGCCTACGCCTCCCCCGGCGGCCACCGGCACAGCGTCTTCCCCGCCGCCGTCGAGGCCTGGGCCGAGTTCGGCGGTCTCACCGTGCCCGCCGTGGGCTCCCCCGGCCGCCACGTCGCACCCAGCACGGTCCACATCGACCCGCTCCACGGGCTGCACCTGGCGCGCACGCTCGGCGACCTGGGCAGTGCGCTCGAGACGGAGGTCGCGCCCCTGGGGGAGGAGTCGGCGGGCCACGGGCAGCTCGCGATCGACGCGGAGGGACGCGTCTACTGCGTCGACCACACCGGTGACTACTACCTGGGCGCCAGCATCGACGTGGCCCTCGGCACCCTCACGACGGGCACGCGTCCCCACCGCCTCACGACGTGACCGCCGGGGTGCTGCCGGTCTTCGGCCGCCCCGGCGTCTCGCGCCCTTCGGGCGCAAAGATGCGGGCTGCGGACGGGAGGGCTGGGGTGCTCTCTTCGGCAGTGTGCGGCCAGGTACTCGGTTGGGGTTCAGGCGCCGGAGCGGGATGGGTTGTTCGTCCGGCTCCGGTCTCGTTGCCCTCCGCGGGTACAGATGGCCGGTGACCACGCCCACCCTTGGTGGGTGGCGCGCCCGCCGTAACCGGCGCCTGCGGGTAATTCCCCGACGTCGGGCCCTGTTCCGACGGCTATTCCGCTGAAAGCGAGCCCGATCTCGCCCGGCTCAAAGATCGGGCTCCGTTCCGACGTATATACCGCTGAAAGCGAGCCCGATCTCCCGCCGACCGCGCGGGCAGCACCTCGAAATATCCGCAGACGCGGGTTACGGCGGGCGCGCCCACCACGGGTAGTAGGCGTGGAAGCGGTCATCTATACCCGCTGACGGCAACGAGACCTCCGCCACCGGAAAGACAACCCGCTCCGGCGCCTGAACCCGCACCCCCACCCACCCGCGCACTGCCGACAAGGCGGGCCCCCACCCACCCATCCGCAGCCCGCTGCTTTGCGCCCGAAGGGCGCGAGACGAACCCGCACCCACCCACCGGCGCCGCGCTCACGCGGGAAGCATCGCGGAGACGCGGAACCCGCCCTCGTGCGTCGTGCCGGCGGCGAACCCCCCGCCCAGCGCGGTGACGCGCTCCTTCATGCCGACCAGCCCGTTGCCCCCGCTGGGAAGCACCAACGCGGGCGCCCCTCCGGAGGGCCCGTTCTGCACCAGGACCGCGACCTCGGCCTCGCGGTAGGCGAGGCGGATGCGGGCCCGCGCACCGGGCGCGTGCTTGTGCACGTTGGTGAGCGCCTCCTGCACGACGCGGTAGACCGTGGCCTCGACCCGCGACGCCAGCGGCCGCTCCTCCCCCTCCACGGTGAGCTCGACCTCCATCCCCGCGGCCCGCGACTCGTCGAGCAGCCCCCTGAGCTCGGCCAGGCACGGCCCCTGCTCGTCCTCCCCCGCCTCGGCCGCCGTGGCCGGCGCCGCGGGCGCAATCGTTTCCGCAGCCGCCACACGGACCACCGACGCCGCGGACAGGGACGCCGCCGCCGAAGCGGCCGCCCGCGCCGCCGTCGTGGGCTCCGTCCGCAGGACGCCCAGCATCTCGCGCAGTTCGTTGAGCGCCTGGCGCCCCATGTCCCCGAGGAGCTGGGCGCTGGCCGAGGCCTTCTCGGGGTCCTTGACGGCGATGGCCTGGAGCGCGGCCGCGTGCACGACCATGAGGCTCACCCGGTGCGCGACGACGTCGTGCATCTCGCGCGCGATGCGGGTGCGCTCCTCCATGCGGGCGCGCTCCGCTGAACTCGTGGCAGTCTCGGCGAGCAGCGAGAGCTCCCGCTCCAGGCCGTCCGCCCGCTCCCGCAGGCTCTCCACGAGGCGGCGCCGGGCGCCGACGTACAGGCCGAGCAGCACCGGCGGGGCGGTGACGCCGACGGCGGCGAGCACGGAGGTGAGGGCGACCACGGCCAGCGGGGCGTGGTAGGCGGCGGCGCCGAGGTCACCGTGCATCTCCAGGAAGGTGACGATCAGCATGCCGAGCATGGTCATCCCGGACAGCACCGCGATGATCCGCCGCGGCACGTCGGAGGCCGCCAGGGTGTAGAGGCCGACGACGCTGAGCAGGATCCCCATCTGGGCGGGCGTGACGGCGATGGAGACCAGGACGACCAGGACCGGCCAGCGCCTGCGGAGCACCAGCACCGATCCGACCAGCAGGCCGAACAGTCCCGTGACGACCGGCGAGATCCCGGTCTTCTCCGCGAAGGCCGCGCCCTCCAGGAGGCATTCCACGGCCGAGACGAAGGCCAGGGAGACGTCGAGCACCATGCTGCGCCGCCTGGGCCACCACCACGGCCCGGCGGCCCCCCGGCTTCGTCCGCCGGCCCCGTCCGGTACGTACTCCCCCGTCGTACTCATACGGACCAGCCTAGACGCGACGGTGTCCGCCTGGCGGTCAGCCCCGTACGGGGAGGCGGCCCCGACCTATCCTTGTGCCGTCGGACAGCGCGGTCCGGACAATGCCGCCGACCATTCCACTGCACTAGGAGCCGCACCTGTGAGCAGCGCCGACAACACCACCGGCAGCGCCCCCCTCCGCGCGGACATCCGCCGCCTGGGAGATCTCCTCGGCGGGACGCTCGTCCGGCAGGAGGGCCCGGAGCTCCTCGACCTGGTCGAGAGGGTGCGGGCGCTGACCCGCAGCGACGGCGAGGCCGCCGCCGCCCTCCTCGGCGAGACCGATCTGGAGACCGCGGCCAAGCTGGTACGGGCGTTCTCCACCTACTTCCACCTCGCGAACGTCACCGAGCAGGTGCACCGCGGCCGTGAGCTGCGGTCCCGCCGGGCGGCCGACGGCGGGCTGCTGGCCCGTACGGCCGACCTGCTCAAGGACGCCGACCCGGAGCACCTGCGCCAGACCGTGCGCAACCTGAACGTGCGTCCGGTCTTCACCGCCCACCCGACCGAGGCGGCCCGCCGCAGCGTGCTGAACAAGCTGCGGGTGATCGCCGCCCTGCTGGACGAGTCCGGTGCGGCGGGCGGCGACCGCCGCCGCAGCGACCTGCGGCTGGCGGAGAACATCGACCTGCTCTGGCAGACCGACGAGCTGCGGGTCGTGCGCCCCGAGCCGGCCGACGAGGCGCGCAACGCCATCTACTACCTGGACGAACTGCACGCCGGCGCGGTCGGCGACGTGCTGGAGGACCTGGCGGTCGAGCTGGAGCGGGTGGGTGTGCCGCTGCCCGCGGAGACCCGGCCGCTGACCTTCGGCACCTGGATCGGCGGTGACCGGGACGGCAACCCCAACGTGACCCCGCAGGTCACGTGGGACGTCCTGATCCTGCAGCACGAGCACGGCATCACCGACGCCCTGGAGCTGGTCGACGACCTGCGCGCGGCGTTGTCCAACTCGATCCGCAACTCCGGCGCCTCGGCCGAGCTGCTGGCCGACCTGGAGCAGGACCTGAAGCGCCTCCCGGAGATCAGCCCCCGCTACAAGCGGCTGAACGCGGAGGAGCCGTACCGCCTCAAGGCCACCTGCATCCGGCAGAAGCTGCTCAACACCCGGGACCGGCTGGCGGGCGGCACGCCGCACGCACCCGGCCGGGACTACCTGGGCACCGGGGACCTCCTGGCCGACCTGCGTCTGCTGCAGGACTCGCTGCGCGCCAACCGCGGCGAGCTGATCGCCGACGGCCGGCTGGACCGCACCATCCGCACGCTGGCCGCCTTCGGCCTGCAGCTCGCCACGATGGACGTCCGCGAGCACGCCGACGCCCACCACCACGCGCTCGGCCAGCTCTTCGACCGGCTGGGCGAGGAGTCCTGGCGGTACGCGGACATGCCGCGGGACTACCGGCGCAGGCTGCTCGCCAAGGAGCTGCGCTCGCGGCGTCCGCTGGCGCCGTCCCCGGCGCCGCTGGACGAGGCCGGGGCGAAGACGCTGGGCGTCTTCCACACGGTGCGGGAGGCGTTCGAGCGGTTCGGGCCGGAGGTCGTCGAGTCGTACATCATCTCGATGTGCCTGGGCTCCGACGACGTCTTCGCCGCGGCGGTGCTGGCCCGTGAGGCCGGGCTGGTCGACCTGCACGCGGGGATCGCCAGGATCGGCATCGTGCCGCTGCTGGAGACCACCGACGAGCTGAGGGTCGCCGACAAACTGCTCGACGAGATGCTCTCCGACCCCTCCTACCGCAAGCTCGTCTCGCTCCGCGGGGACGTGCAGGAGGTCATGCTCGGCTACAGCGACAGCTCCAAGTTCGGCGGCATCACCACCTCGCAGTGGGAGATCCACCGGGCGCAGCGGAGCCTGCGCGACGTGGCACACCGTCACGGGGTGCGGCTGCGGCTCTTCCACGGCCGCGGCGGCACCGTCGGCCGGGGCGGCGGCCCGACGCACGACGCGATCCTGGCGCAGCCGTGGGGCACGCTGGAGGGCGAGATCAAGGTGACCGAGCAGGGCGAGGTCATCTCCGACAAGTACCTGATCCCGTCCCTGGCGAGGGAGAACCTGGAGCTGACGGTCGCGGCCACGCTGCAGGCCTCGGCGCTGCACACCGCGCCCCGCCAGTCGGAGGAGGCGCTGTCCCGCTGGGACGCGGCCATGGACGTGGTGTCCGAGGCCGCGCACTCCGCGTACCGGCGGCTGGTGGAGGACCCGGACCTGCCGGCGTACTTCTTCGCCTCCACGCCGGTGGACCAGCTGGCCGAGCTGCACCTGGGCTCGCGCCCCTCGCGCCGCCCGGACAGCGGGGCGGGCCTGGACGGGCTGCGGGCCATCCCGTGGGTGTTCGGCTGGACGCAGTCGCGGCAGATCGTGCCCGGCTGGTTCGGTGTCGGCTCCGGCCTGAAGGCCGCCCGGGAGGCGGGCCGGGAGGCGGACATCGCCGAGGCGTACGAGCAGTGGCACTTCTTCCGCAACTTCCTGTCCAACGTCGAGATGACGCTGGCCAAGACGGACCTGCGGATCGCCGGGCACTACGTCGGCACCCTGGTGCCCGACGAGCTCAAGCACGTCTTCGACGTCATCAAGACCGAGCACGAGCTGACGGTCGCCGAGGTACTGCGGATCACCGGTGAGGCGGAGCTGCTGGACGCGCAGCCGGTGCTCCAGCAGACCTTCCGGATCCGGGACGCCTACCTGGACCCGATCTCGTACCTGCAGGTGGCGCTGCTGCACCGGCAGCGCGAGGCCGCGGCCCGCGGGGAGGAGCCCGACCCGCTGCTCGCCCGCGCGTTGCTGCTGACGGTCAACGGTGTGGCGGCCGGCCTGCGCAACACCGGCTGACGCGCCCGTCGCACGACATGACGAGGGCGGTGCACCCCGCTTCCGGGGTGCACCGCCCTCGTCATGTGTGCGCGGAGCGGGTGGCCGGTGTCAGTTCTTGCGGTGGCCGATCAGCCGGGGCCTGGGCTCCAGCCCGGACAGCCCGTTCCAGGAGAGGTTCACCAGGTGGGCGGCGACCTCCGCCTTCTTGGGCTTCTGGGCGTCCAGCCACCACTGCCCGGTGAGCGCGACCATCCCGACCAGCGCCTGCGCGTAGAGCGGGGCGAGCTTGGCGTCGAAGCCGCGCTGCTTGAACTCCATGCCCAGGATGTCCTCCACCTGGGTGGCGATGTCGCTGATCAGCGAGGCGAAGGTGCCGGTCGACTGGGCGACGGGCGAGTCCCGGACGAGGATCCGGAAGCCGTCGGTGTACTGCTCGATGTAGTCCAGCAGTGCGAAGGCCGCCTGTTCCAGCAGTTCGCGGGGGTGGCCACCGGTGAGGGCACCGGTGACCATGTCCAGCAGCTGGCGCATCTCGCGGTCCACGACGACGGCGTAGAGCCCTTCCTTGCCGCCGAAGTGCTCGTACACGACGGGCTTGGACACGCCCGCCTTGTGCGCGATCTCCTCGACGGAGGTGCCCTCGAAACCGCGTTCGGCGAAGAGCGTGCGCCCCACGTCGAGGAGCTGCTCGCGGCGCTCCTTGCCCGTCATGCGGACCCGCCGGGTGCGCCGCGACGTCGTACCCTCGCTGCCCCTGCTGCTGCTTCTGCCGTCGCTCACCCGTCAATCATGCCGCTTCGCTGACGCTCTCCTTACGGCGGGCCGCGATCCGGTCAGCGGTCGGCCACCGTACGTCACTGGCCCAGCCCAGGAGTTCGAACCAGCGGATGATGCGGGCGCTGGAGTCGATCTGGCCGCGCAGGACACCGTGCCGGGCGGAGGTGGGGTCGGCGTGGTGCAGGTTGTGCCAGGACTCGCCGCAGGACAGCACGGCCAGCCACCAGACGTTGCCGGACTTGTCGCGGGAGCGGAAGGGGCGCTTGCCGATCGCGTGGCAGATCGAGTTGATCGACCAGGTGACGTGGTGCAGCAGGGCCACGCGGACCAGGGAGCCCCAGAAGAACGCGGTGGCGGCGCCGGTCCAGGACATCGTCGCCAGGCCGCCGACCAGCGGCGGGAGCAGCAGGGAGACCGTCGTCCACAGCCAGAAGTCACGGCTGATCCGGCGGATCGCGGGGTCCTTGATCAGGTCGGGGGCGTACTTGTGCTGGGGGGTCTGCTCCTCGTCGAACAGCCACCCCATGTGCGCCCACCACAGGCCCTTGAGCAGGGCGGGGACGCTCTCGCCGTACCGCCAGGGGCTGTGCGGGTCGCCGTCGGCGTCGGAGAACTTGTGGTGCTTGCGGTGGTCGGCGACCCAGCGCACGACCGGTCCCTCGACGGCCATCGACCCGGCGACGGCCAGGGCGATCTTCAGCGGGCGCTTGGCCTTGAACGAGCCGTGGGTGAAGTGGCGGTGGAAGCCGATGGTGATGCCGTGACAGCCGAGGAAGTACATCCCCACCATCAGGCCGAGGTCGAGCCAGCTCAGGCCCCATCCCCACGCGAACGGGATCGCCGCGACGAGCGCGAGGAAGGGGATGCCGATGAAGAGTCCGAGGGTGATCTGTTCGAGCGACTGCTTCCTGTCAGCACCGAGGGTGGCACGGGGCGTCCGGTCCCCGTCGCCGGCCCCGGGTTCCGGGGACTCGGTGATCACGTCGGTCTGTGTGGTCATGGTGGTCCCTCAATGAAGGTCGGGGGCTACGCCACCGTAACTTACGGCTTCGTAAGTATGGCAGCGCCAAGTGAAGGCCGAACAGAGCACGCGTGTCGGCCGGAATACGGCTCTTGGCACATGTACCCACTCCACGGGGAGGGGAAGTACCGATCTTTCTCGTCGCATTGGAGGCGGTCGGTGCGGCATAGTGGTGGAGGCCGCCGGGCACCCTGACGGGATGTCCTGTTCGGCAGGTGTTTCCATCCGCTGTGGTGTAACGGCAGCACTGAGGGTTTTGGTCCCTTAAGTCCGGGTTCGAATCCTGGCAGCGGAGCGCGGAACGCAGGGTCGCGGCAACCGTCGCGACCCTTCCGCGTTCACCGTCCGAAACGCCCCGGTATCCTTCGGGTGACCTTCACCCCACGCCGAGGAGCCCGTTCCGTGAGCGCCCACCGCCCGGCTGCCGTCATCGTTCTCGCCGCGGGTGAGGGCACCCGCATGAAGTCGGCAACCCCCAAAGTCCTGCACACCATCAGTGGCCGGTCCCTGGTCGGGCACGTCGTGGCGGCGGCCCGCGCCCTGGAGCCGGAACACCTGCTGGTCGTCGTCGGTCACGCCCGTGAGCAGGTGACCGCCCACCTGGCCGGGACCGACGCCGCGGTGCGCACCGCCGTCCAGTACGAGCAGAACGGCACCGGCCACGCGGTCCGGGCCGGCCTCGCGGAACTCCCGGAGCTGACCGGCACGGTGGTGATCACCGCCGGCGACACCCCGCTGCTCACCCCGGACACCCTGCGCGCGCTGGTCGCGGCGCACGCCGCCGACGGCAACGCCGTCACCGTGCTGACCGCCGAGGTGCCCGACCCCACCGGCTACGGCCGCATCGTCCGCGGCGCCGACGGCTCGGTGCTCGCGATCGTCGAGCAGAAGGACGCCACCGACGAGCAGCGGGCGCTGCGCGAGATCAACTCCGGGGTGTTCGCCTTCGACGCCCGGTTGCTGACCGAGGCGCTGGCCAAGGTGACCACCGACAACGCCCAGGGCGAGGAGTACCTCACCGACACCCTCGGCATCCTGCGCGAGGCCGGCCACCGCGTCGGCGCCTCGGTCGCCGAGGACCACCGCGAGATCGCCGGCATCAACAACCGCGTGCAGCTCGCCGAGGCCCGCCGCATCCTCAACGACCGGCTGCTGCACCGGGCGATGCTGGAGGGCGCGACGATCATGGACCCGGCGTCGACCTGGCTGGACGTCACGGTCGAGTTCGAGCCCGACACCCTCGTGCTGCCGAACACCCAGCTGTACGGCGCGACCCGGCTCGCCTCGGGCGCCGAGGTCGGCCCCAACTGCACGCTGACCGACACCCTGGTCGGTGCCGGAGCCACGGTGAGCAACACCGTGGCGCAGGGCGCGGAGATCGGCGAGGCGGCCACGGTGGGCCCGTACGCCTACCTGCGCCCGGGCACCCGGCTCGGCCCGAAGTCGAAGGCGGGCACCTACGTCGAGATGAAGAACGCCACCGTCGGCGAGGGCACCAAGGTGCCGCACCTGTCGTACGTCGGCGACGCGACGATCGGCGAGTACACGAACATCGGCGCCGCCAGCATCTTCGTCAACTACGACGGGCAGGCCAAGCACCACACCACGATCGGCTCCCACTGCCGCACCGGCTCGGACAACATGTTCGTGGCGCCCGTCACAGTCGGGGACGGCGCCTACACCGCCGCGGGCTCCGTGATCACCAAGGACGTACCGGCCGGTTCGCTCGCCGTCGCCCGCGGCCAGCAGCGCAACATCGAAGGCTGGGTGGCCAGGAAGCGTCCCGGCAGCGCCGCGGCCCACGCCGCCGAACAGGCCCAGCAGACCGCCCCGGAGGCGTGACCGGCGGGACGTCGCCGGGGGAGCCGCGGATGCAGTGGCCTTCCCCACGTGCGCGGTCGCGCCGGGCAACGCGTACCGTGTGAGGTGCACACAATTCCGCCAGCTCCCGTGACCGAAGGCGAAGCTGCGTTGAACACCAAGGAGACGGTGCAGTGACCGGGATCAAGACGACCGGTGAGAAGAAGCTGATGCTCTTCTCCGGCCGCGCACACCCCGAGCTCGCGGAGGAGGTGGCACGTGAGCTGGGCGTCAACCTTGTGCCGACGAAGGCCTTCGACTTCGCGAACGGTGAGATCTACGTCCGTTTCGAGGAGTCGGCGCGCGGCTCGGACGCATTCGTCATCCAGAGCCACACCGCTCCCATCAACAAGTGGATCATGGAGCAGCTGATCATGATCGACGCGCTGAAGCGGGCCTCCGCCAAGCGCATCACCGTGGTCGTGCCGTTCTACGGGTACGCCCGCCAGGACAAGAAGCACCGCGGCCGCGAGCCGATCTCGGCCCGCCTCGTCGCGGACCTGCTGAAGACCGCGGGCGCCGACCGCATCCTCACGGTCGACCTGCACACCGACCAGATCCAGGGCTTCTTCGACGGCCCGGTGGACCACCTGTTCGCGCTGCCGCTGCTGGCGGACTACGTGGGCGCCAAGGTCGACCGCTCGAAGCTGACCGTCGTCTCCCCGGACGCCGGCCGGGTGCGCGTGGCCGACCGCTGGTGCGACCGCCTGGGCGCGCCGCTGGCCATCGTCCACAAGCGCCGCGACCCGGACGTCGCCAACCAGGTCACCGTGCACGAGGTCGTCGGTGACGTGCGCGGCCGCATCTGCGTCCTGGTGGACGACATGATCGACACCGGTGGCACCATCTGCGCCGCGGCGGACGCCCTGTTCGCCAACGGCGCCGAGGACGTCATCGTGACCGCCACCCACGGCGTCCTGTCCGGCCCGGCCGCGGACCGGCTGAAGAACTCCCAGGTGAGCGAGTTCGTGTTCACCGACACCCTGCCGACGCCGGGTGAGCTGGACCTCGACAAGATCACGGTGCTCTCCATCGCGCCGACGCTCGCCAACGCGGTCCGCGAGGTCTTCGAGGACGGCTCCGTGACGAGCCTCTTCGAGGACGCGCACTGATCACGCGCTCCGCGCACTGATCGATTTCCGGGGCGGCCTCCCCGCCGGGTAGACTCTGCGAGTTGCTCGGCGAGGGAGGCCGTCCGCGTTCACGCGGGCCACTCCGTTATCGACGCGCTCCTCGTAAGTGGAACGGCCCGTCGTGGGCTGGGCGACCGAAAGAAGTCCCGTCGTCTCTCCACGAGGAGTGTGATCCCCATGTCCGAGGTCAAGATCACCGCGCAGCTGCGCACCGAGTTCGGCAAGGGCGCCGCCCGTCGCGTCCGCCGCGCCCACCTGGTCCCCGGCGTCATCTACGGCCACGGCCAGGACCCCAAGCACGTCACCCTGCCGGGTCACGACCTGCTGCTCGCGCTGCGCACCCCCAACGTGCTGATCAGCCTGGCCATCGACGGTGACGGCACCGAGCTGGTCATCCCCAAGGCCGTGCAGCGCGACCCGCTGAAGGGCTTCCTGGAGCACGTCGACCTCCTCTCGGTCAAGCGCGGCGAGAAGATCACCGTCGAGGTCCCGGTCGTCACCGAGGGCGAGCTGGCCCCGGGCGGCAACCTGCTGGAGCACGTGCTCAACGCGCTGCCGGTCGAGGCCGAGGCGACCCACATCCCCGAGGGCGTCACCGTCTCCGTCGAGGGCCTGGAGGCCGGCGCCTCCGTGCTCGCCAAGGACATCGTCCTGCCCAAGGGCACCACGCTGGCCGTCGACGAGGACGCCGTCGTGCTCCAGGTCGTCGCCGCCCAGGCCGAGGCTCCCGCCGAGGGCGAGGGCGAGGCTGCCGAGGGCGAGGGCGCCGAGGCCGCTGCCGAGTAGTCACGGCAGCACGCTCTTCCCGTCCGCCGCCCCGCTCCGTCAGGAGCGGGGCGGCGGTCCTGTTGAATGGACGTCATGAGCATGAGCGCAGCGGAAAGCGCCCCCGAGGGGCCCTGGCTGGTGGCCGGCCTCGGCAACCCCGGTCCGGAGTACGCCGGCAACCGGCACAACATCGGCTTCATGGTCGCGGACCTGCTCGCCGAGCGGATCGGCGGGCGCTTCAAGACCCACAAGAGCCGGTCCCAGGTCGTCGAGGGGCGTGTCGCCGGGCGCCGCGTCGTGCTGGCCAAGCCGATGACGTACATGAACCTCTCCGGCGGCCCGGTGACGGCGCTGCGCGACTTCTACAAGGTGCCGCTCGGCAACCTCGTCGCGGTGCACGACGAGTTGGACATCGACTACGCCACCCTGCGCCTGAAGCAGGGCGGTGGCGACAACGGCCACAACGGCCTGAAGTCGATCACCAAGTCCCTCGGCCCGGACTACCTGCGCGTCCGCTGCGGCATCGGCCGACCGCCGGGGCGGATGCAGGTCGCGGACTTCGTCCTCAAGGACTTCTCCTCGGCCGAGCGCAAGGAGCTCGAGTGGTTCGTGGACCGGGCGGCCGACGCGGTCGAGTCCCTCATCTGTGACGGGCTGGAGAGGGCGCAGGGCGCCTACAACGGTTGACCATCGAAAGGTTGACCGAGTGCCACGCCATGGCCAAGGATCGCCCGCATGGTCAAACGGAGTCTCACCCGCCGCACCGCCGAGAGCGCCTGGGGGCTGGTGCTGGTCGGCCGCATCGTCCTGCTGAGCGCACTGGTCCTGTTCATGCTGGCGGCAGGGGTGTGGACCTCGTGGAAGACGGCCCAGCACGTCATGCTCACCAAGGGCCGCGAGCAGGGCACGATGACGGTCTCCCGCTGCGGCGCCGACACCTGCACCGGGCCCTTCGTGCCCACCGGCCTCGGCTCCGTCCGCGGCAAGGTGACGATCGACAAGGCGGTCACCCGCCGCACCGGTGAGCGGATTCCGGTCGCGGTGAAGCCCGGCACCGACGACGTGGTGCGCAGCGGGCTCGCCGGCGTGCTGCACGCCTGGGTCCCGCTGGGCGGCGCCCTCCTCCTCTCCGCCCTGGTCCTCGCCGGGGGCCTGCGCTGGCCGCGCACCGCCTGGACCGCCGCCGCGGCCGGCGTCGCACTCCTGGGGGCGTCCTTCCTCACCCTGTGAGGGCACGCTCCGTGGTCGTGGACGCCGGCGGCGCCGGCCCCCTCCGCGGGGGCCGGCGCCGCCGGGGTGTCACGAGGCGCCGGCCGGTTCCAGGAACTCCAGACGGTTGCCGAACGGGTCGGCGGTGTGGAAGCGGCGGTGGCCCGGGAGGTCACCGTCCCAGACGACCGCGGTACCGCGGGACTCCAGCCGTTCCGCGAAGGCCTCGATGCCGCTGACCCGTAAGCCCGGATGGGCCTTGCGGGCGGGGCGGAAGTCCTCCTCGACGCCGATGTGCAGCTGGACCGGGCCGGCGGCGAACCAGCAGCCGCCCCGGGCTGCGAGCACCGGCGACTTGGGGACCTCGCCCATCCCCAGGACGCCCGAGTAGAAGGCGCGCAGGATTTCCTCGGAGCCCGGCGGGACGGCGAGCTGGACGTGGTCGAGGCCGGTGATCACCGGGGTCACCCCGCTTTCCTCGCCACGGCGAAGATCCGCCGGAAGGGGAAGACGGTGCCGTGCGGGCCGGCCGGGTACGCCTTGCGCAGGAGGTCGCGGTACTGGCCGAGGAACTCCCTGGCGGCCTCGGGGTCGTCCTCCAGCGCGGTCAGCACCGGGCGCAGCGCCGTCCCCTTGGTCCATTCGAGCACCGCGTCCTCGCCCTGCAGGAGCTGCACGTAGGTGGTCTCCCAGACGTCGACGTCCACCTCGACCTCGGGGATCTCGATGAGCCGCTCCAGGTAGCCGGGGGGCTGGAGGATGTGGACGTAGCGGCGGCCGTGTCCGTCGCCGAGGCGGTCCCGCCAGGCCGGGGAGTCGCAGAGGTCGCCGAGCAGGGCGTGGCTGGGCGAGGTGAAGTTGCCGGGGACCTGGAAGGCGAGGACGCCGCCGGGGGCGAGGTGCTCGACCCAGAGCGGGAAGCGGTCGGCGTGGCCCTCGACCCACTGCAGGGCGGCGTTGGAGACGATCAGGTCGTAGGTGCCGTCGGGCACCCAGTGGGCGGCGTCGGCGGCGCGGAAGGTGAGGCTGCCGCCCCCGGGGGTGGGGCCCTCGTAGGCCCGGGCGGCCTCCAGCATCTCTGCGGAGCTGTCGAAGCCGGTGATCCGGGCGCCGGGCCAGCGCTGCGCGAGCAGCGCGGTCACGTTGCCGGGGCCGCAGCCCACGTCGGCGATCCGCGGGCTCACACCGGGCAGCTCGGGTATCCGGGCCAGCAGGTCGTGGAAGGGGCGGGTGCGGTGGGTGGAATGACGGAGGTACTGCTGGGGATCCCAGGCTGCTGCGGGCATGTTTCGAACTCCCTGGCGAGAGATGGATCTCTTCCTGCCGCCGACATTGCCCACAAGGTTCCAGAGCTAATCTCTTGATGTCAAGAGACTTCATGTCGACACAACCACTACACTGATCTCCATGGAGGACGAGGTCGATCGGCTGGTCGCTGCGTGGCGCAGGGAGCGCCCTGACCTCGACGTCGAACCGCTCGAGGTGCTCAGCCGGGTCAGCAGGCTCGCCAGGCACCTGGACCGGGCCCGCCGGCTGGCGTTCTCC
The DNA here is from genome assembly GCF_040630935.1 of Streptomyces sp. NPDC005722. Classification (NCBI taxonomy): domain Bacteria; kingdom Bacillati; phylum Actinomycetota; class Actinomycetes; order Kitasatosporales; family Streptomycetaceae; genus Streptomyces; species Streptomyces sp. NPDC005722. Next base: position 70,499 of record NZ_JBEXYN010000010.1, on the reverse strand, counting down.
GAGCACGGACTCGAGCCCTGGGAGTTCGACGTGCTCACCTCCCTGCGCCGCGCGGGCGCGCCCTACCAGCTCTCCCCCGGGCAACTGCTGACCCAGACGCTCGTCACCTCCGGGACGATGACCAACCGGATCGACCGGCTCACCAAGAAGGGGCTCGTCGAGCGGCTGCCCGACCCCTCGGACCGGCGCGGCGTCCTCGTACGGCTCACCCCGGAGGGGCGGGACCGGGCGGACCAGGCCCTGGCGGGCCTGCTGGCCCAGGAGAGGGCCATCCTCGGAGAGCTCTCCGACCGCCAGCGCGGGGAACTCGCGAACCTGCTCCGACAGTTGACCGCGCCCTTCGACAACATCCCCGGTTGACGCCGATTGCCCGGCACAACCGCCAGGGAATGATCACAAACGACCACGCTCCGCCACCGGTTGCGCACACATAGTGGCGCACTTAGCGTGATGTCCGTGAACGCCGCTTAAAGGCTCAAATGGCCACTTTTGCGGCTGCCGGCGCACCACATTCCGACAACGTCAAGTGGAAGGCGGTCGGGGCGCGTCCGGCTTCCATTTTCCCTGGACCCCGCCGGGTCCCGCTCCACCTTGGAGATGCAGATGACTCTGCACACCCGCGCAAGCAAGATAGCCGCAACCGCGGTGACCGGCGCCTTGGCCGGCACCCTCGCCATCGGCACCATGGGCACCGCCTTCGCCAATGACGGCCGGCCTGCCGCAGGGGTGCCTGCCGCTCCTGGACCGGACGGCCAAAGTGAACTCGTTTCCCCTTCGGAGCGTCTCCGGGACCTGTCCCGTGAAGTGGCGGTGAAGTCCGCACGCTCCCCCAACGCGGCCCTGTTCCAGGGCCGCGTCGTCGCCCGTACGGGTCTGCGCGTCCGCAGCGGACCGGGCGTCCAGTTCTCCAGCGTCGGCGTCATCCCCTTCAACGCCCTGGTGGCCATCGTCTGCAAGTCCGTGGGCAGCCCCATCGCCGGCAACTCGCGCTGGTACCAGCTCAGCGGCAACTACTGGGCCTGGTCCTCGGCCCGCTTCGTCGCCAACGTCGGCCCGGCGCCGGCCTGGTGCCCCCCGGGTGCCGGCGGGGTCGGCGGCGTGGGCGGGGTCGGCGGTCCCGGCTTCGGCGGTGTCGGAGGTGTCGGCGGCATCGGTGGCGTCGGCGGTGTCGGCGGCATCGGTGGCGTCGGCGGGATCGCCGTCCCCGGCGTCATCGGCGGGATCGGCGGCGTCAACTGCCGCAACAACGGGCACGGTGGCCGCGAGCACAACCGCGGCGACCAGCGCTTCAACGGCGTGGAGGACCCGTTCCGCGAGGACAGCCGTACCGAGGAGCCCCTGGACAGCGTCGCCCTCGCCCAGCGCAGCGACGGCCCGGGCGGCGGCCGCGGTGGCGTCGGCGGGATCGGTGGCGTCGGCGGGATCGGTGGCGTGGGCGGTGTCGGTGGCGTCGGGGGTGTCGGCGGGATCGCCGGCCCCGGCTTCGTCGGCGGCCCCGGTGGGGTCGGCGGGATCGGCGGCGTGGGCGGTGTCGGTGGCGTGGGTGGCCCCGGCTTCGTCGGCGGCCCCGGTGGCGTCGGTGGGATCGGCGGCGTGGGCGGCCCCGGCTTCGTCGGCGGTGTCGGTGGCGTCGGTGGGATCGGCGGCCCCGGCTTCATCGGCAGTCCCGGCCTGGTGGGCGTGGGCGTCCCCGGCTTCAACGGCGGCTTCAACGGCGGCTTCAACTGCCGTGACAACGGCCGTGGTGGCAACGGCGGCCACGGCGGCAACGGCCGCGGTGACAACCGGGGCGACAACGGCCGCGGCGGCAACGGCGGCCATGGCGGGAACGGTGGCAACGGCGGCAACCGCGGCGACAACAACCGCGACCCGTTCGACGAGGCCGGTGACAGCCAGCGTGGTGACGGCGGCCGCGACCCGTTCGACGGCCTCAATGACCGCGGTCAGGAGAACGGTCAGCACCGTGACCGTTCCAACGACCGTGACACCAGCCGCTCGGCGCCGACCACCGGCGTCAGCGGTGACCGCCCGGCGCCGGCAACCGGCGTCGGCGGTGAATGACCGCGGGTATCCGCGGTGACCCGGCGGGTCGCTCTCCCCGGCAACGGGGAGGGCGATCCGCCGTGCGCGATGCCGTCAGGCGTGCTGGACGGGGGCCGCTGAACCGATCCGGCCACCGTCGCCGTCGACCGGGGGCACCCCGGCCCGCCGGGCCAGCGCCACGGCGGCCAGCGTCGAGTGCACTCCCAGCTTGCCGAGCACGTTCTGCATGTGGGTGCGGACGGTGTGCGGCGACAGGTACAGCCGCTCGGCGACCGCCTTGCGGCCCAGACCGGCCACCATGCAGCGCAGCACCTCCTGCTCGCGCGGGGTGAGCGACTCCACCAGGCGCTCACTCTCCGTCCGGTGCCGGCGGGCGGCGGTCAGTTCCCGCAGCACACCGGTGAGCAGCGCGGGCGGCAGATGCGTCTCGTCGCGCAGGACGCCGCGCATCACGGCCAGCAGCCGGGACAGCGAGCAGTCCTTGGCGACCCAGCCGGAGGCCCCGGCCTGCAGCGCCCGGGCGGCGCGGCGGGCGTCGTCCCGCTCGGCCAGCACGACCGTCCGGGTGGCGGGATGCTCGGACCGTACGCGTTCCACCAGGGCGATGCCGTCGAGCCCGGCCTGCCCGCCGCCGTCGGCCCCGGCCTGCGGGGCGGCCTTGGGTGCGCCCAGCACCCGGACCCCGGCGGCGGACGTCGCCCCGAGGTCGGCGTCGACCAGCAGCACGTCGTAGCGGCGGCCGTCGGTGGCCGCGCGTTCCAGGCAGCGCTGGGCGGCCGCGCCGCTCCCGGCCGCCGAGACGTCGACGTCGGGTTCGGCCGCGAGAGCGGCCGCGAGCGACTCGGCGAAGATGCGGTGGTCGTCGACGACGAGAACGCGGATTCGTCCCACGGGCCCCACTCCCGGCATTCGGCACTTCCCCCCACGGACGAGGTCGATGTGCACGGAGGGCCGGCACCTGGAGCGGACGCCGCACGCCGCCGGGCTAGCAGCCGTCCCCAACCAGGTGCCGAACCCTTGTGTCTCGCCCCCTGATGCCGCCGGCCCCCACCGGCGCTGCCAAAAAGCGTAGGGGCAGGAGCAGACAAAGGCGCCCGAATGGAAAAACTTGCGGGACGGACTTCCGCCGGGACCCGCCTGGTGTGGCCCGTGGTGCGGTTTTCCACAGCGGTGGACGAAGAGCGGCGCTCGGGAGGGTGCGGGTTCGTCTCGCGCCCTGCGGGCGCACAGCGGCCGGCTGCGGAGGGGAGGGTGGCGGCCGGGGCTTGTCGGCAGTGTGCGGGTGGGCGGGGGTGCGGGTTCAGGCGCCGGAGCGGGTTGCCCTTCCGGCGGTGTCGGTGTCGTTGCCGTCCGCGGGTAGAGATGGCCGCTTCCACGCCTACTGCCGGTGCTGGGCGCGCCCGCCGTAACCCGCGACTGCGGGTATTCCGGGGTGCTGCCGGGGGGTCGGGAGGAGATCGGGCCCGCTTTCGACGGTATGGACGTCGAAACAGAGCCCGATCTTTGGGCTGACGGAGATCGGGCTCGCTTTCAGCGGTATAGCCGTCGGAAGAGGGCCCGATGTCGGGGAAGCACCCGCAGACGCCGGTTACGGCAGGCGCGCCACCCACGGACGGTGGGCGTGGTCACCGGCCATCTATACCCGCGGACGGCAACGAGACCGCCGCCAGGGGAGAGGCAACCCGCTCCGGCGCCTGAACCCCAGCCACCCACCGGGCCGCACACCGCAAACAAGGCAGGCCCCCCACCCTCCCATCCGCAGCCAGCGCTTTGCGCCCGCAGGGCGCGAGACGGCGCGACAGCCGAAGAACCGGCAGCCGCACCGCACCACGCCCTGTCGGCCCGGTAGCGCGCCTACACCAGCCGGCGGGCCCCCGCGGACGGCACCGCGGTGAAGACGCGCGGCTCACGGTGGCCGGCCGTGGCGAAGGCGCCGGCGATCGCCTCGGCGGTCTTCTCCGCCGCGGACTCCTCCACCAGCACGATCGCCGAACCGCCGAAACCGCCGCCGGTCATGCGCGCGCCGAGGGCGCCCGCCTCCACGCCGGCCGACACCACCAGGTCCAGTTCCGGGCAGGAGACCTTGAAGTCGTCGCGCAGCGAGGCGTGGCCCTCGGTCAGCACCGGCCCGATGGCGCGGGCGTCGCCGGCCTCCAGCAGTCCCACGACCCGCTCGACCCTGCGGTCCTCGGTGACCACGTGCCGTACGAGTGGCCGCAGGGCGGGGTCCTCGAGGCGGGCAAGCGCCTCGTCCAGCCCCTCGTACGGGATGTCCCGCAGCGCCTCCACGCCGAGCAGCGCCGCCGCCTCCTCACAGCCCTCGCGCCGCTTGCCGTACTCGCCCTCGCTGTGGGCGTGGGTGACCCGGGTGTCGACGACGAGCAGCCGCAGGCCCTGGACGGCCATGTCGAAGGGGATCTGGCGCTGCGACAGGTCGCGGGTGTCGAGCCACAGGGCGTGCCCCTCGGTGCAGCACGCCGAGGCGGTCTGGTCCATGATCCCGGTGGGGGCGCCCACGTAGACGTTCTCGGCGCGCTGGCAGAGCCGGGCGATCCGCCAGCGCTCCAGGCCGAGGCCGAAGAGGTCGTTCAGGGCGACGGCCGTGACGACCTCCAGGGCGGCCGAGGAGGACAGCCCGGCGCCGGTGGGGACGGTGCTCTCGAAGTGGACGTCGGCGCCGGTGATCTCGTGCCCGGCGTCGCGCAGCGCCCAGATGACGCCCGCGGGGTAGTCGGCCCAGCCGGCACCGCCGCCGGGTTCGAGTTCGTCGACGTGGAGTTCGACGACGCCGGCGGGGACGTCCGGCGAGCCGCTGTGCAGCCGCAGCCGTCCGTCGGCGCGGCGGGCGACCGCGGCGACGGTGGCGTGCGGCAGCGCGAACGGCATCACGAAGCCGTCGTTGTAGTCGGTGTGCTCGCCGATCAGGTTCACCCGGCCGGGGGCGGCCCAGACGCCCTCGGGGCCGGTGCCGTACGTGGCGCGGAAGCCGTCCTCGCTCACTTGCCGCCCTCCCGGTTCTGCAGGTCCTGCGCGAAGGTCCAGGCGTCGCGGACGATGCCGTCCAGGTCGGTGCGCGAGGGGCGCCAGCCCAGGCGCTCCTTGGCCCGCTCGGCGGACGCGACCAGGACGGCCGGGTCGCCGCCGCGGCGCGGGGCGACGACCTCGGGGACGGGGTGGCCGGTGACCCGGCGGACGGTCTCGACGACCTCGCGCACCGAGAAGCCGTTGCCGTTGCCGAGGTTGCAGATCAGGTGCTCGCCGGGGGCCGGCGCGTCGACCGCCAGCAGGTGCGCCTCGGCCAGGTCGGCGACGTGGATGTAGTCGCGGACGCACGTGCCGTCGGGGGTGGGGTAGTCGTCGCCGAAGACCGAGATGGCCTCCCGGCGGCCCTGGGCGACCTGCAGCACGAGCGGGATGAGGTGCGACTCGGGGGCGTGCCGCTCGCCGAACGCCCCGTAGGCGCCGGCGACGTTGAAGTAGCGCAGGGAGACCGCGGCCAGGCCGTGGGCGACGGCCTCACTGGTGATCATGTGGTCGACGGCGAGCTTGGACGAGCCGTAGGGGCTGGTCGGCAGGGTCGGGTCGTCCTCGGTGATCGGGACGGACTTCGGCTCGCCGTAGGTGGCCGCCGTGGAGGAGAAGACCAGGCGCCGCACTCCGGCGTCCCGCATGGCGGTGAGCAGGTCCAGCGTGCCGACGACGTTGTTGCGCCAGTACTTCTCGGGGTGGACGACGGACTCGCCGACCTGGGAGCTGGCCGCGAAGTGCAGCACGGCGTCGTAGGTACCGTCGAGCACCTTCGCCACGTCCTGGACGCGTCCCTCGACGAAGTCGGCGCCCTCGGGGACGCCGTCCCGGAAGCCGGTGGACAGGTCGTCCAGGACGGTGACCCGGTGCCCCGCCTCCAGCAGATGGGCCGCCACGACGCTGCCGACGTAACCGGCGCCTCCGGTGACCAGAACCTTCTTCGTGCGGGGGTCGCTCACGGGGTCACTGCCTTTCTCGGGTTCGACTCGGGGTTACGGTAGCGGCGCCGGATGAACACCCGCCCCGATGAGGGTCACCGCGGCGGTGCGGGGCACCGCTCACGGGGTGGCGACCTCCCTGAGGCGGCTCGCGGCGGCCTCCGGCGGCACGTCGTTGATGAAGACGCTCATGCCGGACTCCGAGCCCGCCAGGTACTTGAGCTTGCCCTTGGTGCGGCGGATCGTGAACAGCTCCAGGTGGAGCGCGAACTCCTCGCGCCACTCGCTGCCGAACGGTGCCTGGTGCCAGCCGGAGATGTACGGGGTGGGCGGCTCCACCGGGGCCTCGGGCCGGTACGGGCCCTCGGGGCCGAAGATCCGGTCGAAGCGGCGCAGCAGTTCCAGGTAGATCCCCGGGAACTCGGCGCGGGCCGCCTCGTCCAGGCCGGTCAGGTCCGGCACCCTGCGGCGGGGGTAGAGGTGCACCTCGTACGGCCAGTGCGCGGAGTAGGGCACGAACGCCGTCCAGTGCTCGCCCTCGAGGACGATGCGGCTGCCGTCCTCGCGCTCGCGCGCGACGAGGTCTTCGAAGAGGTTGCGGCCGCCGGTGGCCTCGTGGTGCCGCTCCAGCGAACGCAGCATGAGCTCGGTGCGCGGGGTGGCGTGCGGGTAGCCGTAGATCTGGCCGTGCGGGTGGCCGAGGGTGACGCCGATCTCCTCACCGCGGTTCTCGAAGCAGTAGACCTGCTCGACGCCGGGCAGCCGGGAGAGTTCGGCGGTGCGGTCGGTCCAGGCGTCGAGCACCAGGCGCGCCTGCTCGGGCGTCAGGTCGGCGAACGACCTGTCGTGCCGGTCGGTGAAGCACACGACCTCGCAGCGGCCATGTTTTCCGGTGAGCGAGGGAAAGCGGTTCTCGAACACGGCCACGTCGTAGTGGTCTTCGGGGATCTCACTCAACCGCCCCTCCCGGGACGGGCAGAGCGGGCACTCGTCGGCGGGCGGGTGGTAGGTGCGGGTCTGGCGGTGGGAGGCGATGGCGACGAAGTCACCGAGCAGCGGGTCGTGGCGGATCTCCGAGGCGCTGGTCACCGGGTCCAGCGGGCGGCGGTCGACGGCGTCGCGGGGCTCTCCGTCGCGCAGGTCGTAGTAGATCAGCTCGCGCCCGTCGGCGAGCCGGGTCGATGTCTTCTTCACCCTGCGGGCTCCTCACGCCACGCCAACAAACAGAACTAAACACAATGAACCACAACGCAACAGCAACGTCAACGGAGACCCCGTTGCGGGGAGTGATCGAACCATGCAAAACCTGGCAGAAGGGCTACGGCTCCCGACCAACGCGCTCGACTACTCGATCCTCGCGATCTACTTCGTGGTCGTCCTCGGCATCGGCTTCGCCGCCCGCCGCGCCGTCCGGACCAGCCTCGACTTCTTCCTGTCCGGCCGGTCGCTGCCCGCCTGGGTCACCGGTCTCGCGTTCATCGCCGCCAACCTGGGTGCCACCGAGATCCTGGGCATGGCCGCCAACGGCGCACAGTACGGCGCCTACACGGTGCACTGGTACTGGATCGGCGCCATCCCGGCCATGGTCTTCCTCGGCCTGGTGATGATGCCGTTCTACTACGGCTCCAAGGTCCGCTCCGTGCCCGAGTTCCTGCTGCACCGCTTCGGACCGGCCTCGCACCTGCTCAGCTCGATCATCTTCGCGGTGTCCGCGCTGCTCATCGCGGGCGTCAACCTCTACGCCATGGCGATCGTGCTGGAGGCGCTGATCGGCTGGCCGCAGTGGGTGGCGATCGTCGTCTCGGGCTTCTTCGTGCTCTTCTACATCACCCTCGGCGGCCTCTCCTCGGCCATCTACAACGAGGTGCTGCAGTTCTTCGTGATCCTCGCGGCGCTGATCCCGCTCACCGTCGTCGGCCTCAAGCGGGTCGGCGGCTGGTCCGGGCTGACGGACTCGCTCACCGACTCCCACGGCACGGCCTTCCTCTCCGCCTGGGACAGGACGGGCATCGGTTCGCCCAACCCGCTGGGCGCCAACTGGCTGACCATCGTGCTCGGTCTCGGCTTCGTCCTCAGCTTCGGCTACTGGACGACCAACTTCGCCGAGGTGCAGCGCGCCCTGTCCGCGAAGAACCTCTCGGCCGCCCAGCGCACCCCGCTCATCGCCGCGTACCCCAAGCTCTTCATCCCGCTGATCGTGGTCCTGCCGGGGCTGATCGCGCTCGTCATGGAGCCCGGCATCGGCAAGCCGGGCAGCGGGCTCCAGTACAACGACGCGATCCCGGTGCTCATGCGCGACCTGCTGCCCAACGGCGTCCTCGGCATCGCGATCACCGGCCTGCTCGCCGCCTTCATGGCCGGCATGGCGGCCAACGTCTCGTCCTTCAACACCGTCTTCACGTACGACATCTGGAGCGCCTACGTACGGCCCGGCCGCCCCGACCGGTACTACGTCACCGCGGGCCGCGTGGTGACCGCGATCGGCGTGCTCATCGGCATGGGCACGGCCTTCATCGCCTCGTCCTTCAGCAACATCATGAACTACCTGCAGACGCTGTTCTCGTTCTTCAACGTGCCGCTGTTCTGCGTCTTCATCCTCGGCATGTTCTGGAAGCGCTCCACCGCCGCGGCCGGCTTCTGGGGACTGCTGAGCGGCACGGTCGCCGCGATGGTCAACTACTTCTGGTTCTACAAGGGCGGGCTGATCTCCATCCCCAGCGACCAGGGCGCCAACTTCGTCTCCGCCATCGCCGCCTTCGTCGTCGGCGCGGTGGTGATGGTCCTCGTCTCCTGGTTCACCCGGCCCAAGCCCGTCGAGTCGCTGGCCGGACTGGTCTACGGGACCACCGCACCCGGCATGGCCGAACCGCCCGCCAGGGGCGACGACGCCTGGTACCGCAGGCCCGCGCTGCTCGGCTGGGGCGCCGTCCTCCTCGCCGTGCTGTGCTACATCCCCTTCTCCCTGTGAGGTGACCCGTCGTGAGCGAGTACGGCAACGAGTCGGACTTCCAGCACCGCATCCAGGACCTGGAGCACAAGTCGGCCTCGGCGGCACGCCTGTTCGACGTGCGCCGCGTCATCGGCGGCCTCTTCGTGGTCTACGGGGTGATCGTGACCGTGGCCGGGATCACGGCCTCCGACGCGGACATCGCCAAGGCCCAGGGCATCAACATCAACCTCTGGACCGGGATCGGCATGCTGGTGCTGGGACTGCTCTCCCTCCTGTGGATGAAGCTCAGCCCCCCTCCTCCCCCGCCCGCTCCTGAGGAGACGCCTGAGCAGGGATCGCACCGCCCGGGAGGTGGTGGCTGACCCGGTCCAGCAGACCCGTGCGGGCCGCCAGCGCGGCGGCCTCCAGCCGGGAGCCCACCCCCAGCTTCATCAGCACCCGCTGCACGTGCGTACGGGCGGTGCTCGGCGCGATCCGCATGCCGGCCGCGATCAGCCGGGTGTCCTCGCCCTCCGCGACCCGCAGCAGCACCTCGACCTCGCGCGGGGTGAGCATCTGCAGCAGCCGGGTGCCCTCGTCGTCCGGCTCGGCCACCGGGTTGAGCAGGTCGGCGAAGGCACCCTGCAGCAGCGCGGGCGCCACGGCCACCTCGCCGGCGCGCGCCTTGGCCATCGCCCGCTCGACGCCCTCGATCCGCTCGTCGTGCCGTACGTAGCCGGACGCCCCGGCGGCGAACGCGGCGGCTATGCCCCGCGGGTTGGGCACCGGCCCGAGGACCAGCACCGCGACGCCCGGCCGCTCCCGCTTGATGCGGACGACCGCGTCGAAGGCACCCGGCTCGGCCGGTGCGGCCGTCCCGATCAGGCACACCTCGGGCGAGCGGCTCAGCACGAGATCCGCCGCGCCCGACGCGGGCGCGGCCGCCGCGAGCACCCGGTGCCCGCGCAGCTTCAGCGCCGAGGCGAGCGCCTCGGCCAGCAGACGATGGTCGTCGACGACGACGAGCCGTACGCCCATGGGCGTCCCCCTCATCCCCCCATGGACTGGTGCGGACCTGCCCACCGAGTCCAAGCCGGTCCCCTTTCACATGCCGTGGCGAAGCCCGTCCGGCATACCGCCTGTGCCCCCGCGGCGGGCCCGGGCCATGCCCGGGAAGGTACACGCTTGTTCGACGCTTTGCGCCCCCTACTCGGCAGAAGCCTCCCTAAATCCGCATTATCTCCAAACATGGCCGACTTGCGACCGGCTGTGCGTGTTTGAGTTGGCGGCGCGCGTCGCCGCGCGTCGGCGCACGGGCGGCGGCACGCCGGCGGCGGGTCCCCGGTCAGCCGAAGGCGGCGATGGAGCGGTCCGTCAGGTTGGCCGAGGCGGAGATGTGGTCGGAGGTCAGGAAGAAGTGGTCCTTGTACAGCCACCGGCCCGAGTCGCTGTCGAGGAAGTCGTTCTCCATGTCCTTGCCGCTCTCCGGCAGTTCCATGAACAGGCTGAACGCACGGGTCGCGGGGTCGAGCCGCACCAGGCGGCCCGGCTTGTCGTAGGTGTTCTTCTGGTAGGCCACGACCTTGCCGCCGCTCATGCCGACGATCTTGAGCTCGCGCTCTTCGTCGGGCTTGGCCAGCCACTTCGGCTTGCCGGTGACGAGGTCGAGCGCGGCGATCTCGTTGGTCTGCGAGTAGGAGGCGCCGCTGCCCGAATGGGTCTTGGTGGGGAGGTAGATGGTCGTGCCGTCCACGGCGACGTTGGTGCACCGGTTGTCCTCGCACCGGATCCGGTACGTCGCATCGGCGCCGCCCGCGCCCAGCGAGATGCGGCTCTTCATCTTGCCGCCGTCCAGGTACACGATGTCGGTCAGCGTTGCGCCGCCGGCCGCCAGGCCGACGACCACCGGGTCCGTGGAGATGACGCTGTAGACCTCGCTGCCGTTCGGCACCTGCCAGGACCACTTCTTGGCGCCGCCCTCACCGAGGCCCTGCACGTACTCGTCACCGCCGAAGCCGCCGCACTCGACGACCGCGATCAGCGCGGTGCCGCCGTGGTAGCCCTTGTCGGTGCACTCGGAACCGGCCTTGGGCGTCCACAGCACCGCACCGGTGCTGATCCGGTACGCGACCGAACCGCCGATCCAGGAGACGGCCGCGGTGTCGCCCGTGAGCGCGATCTGCGAGTAGCTGTGCGAGGTCCGGCCGTTCGGGCTGGGCAGCTTCTTCGCCCACAGCTTCCGGCCCTTGGCGATGTCGACGGCGATCACGCTGTCGCAGTCCGTGCCGTACTGCAGCACCAGGCGGTCGTTCGACGGCGACTCCGGGCCCGGGCAGGAGTCGCCGGACAGGGGGATCGACCAGTTCTCGTTGCCGCTGTCGATGTCGAAGGAACGCAGCGCGTCCGGCATCGTCTTGACGACCGCGTTGCCCGTGAACCACGCCTCCGCCACCGGGGCGGTGATCTCGGACTTGGGCGGCCGCACCGCCCGCTTGTCCCACAACGCCCGCGCCTTGAGCGGCCCGTCGCCGGCCGGCCGGCTGCTGCCGCCCTTCGCCGGGGTGTCCGCGGGCCCGTCGTCGTCCCCGCCCGTGGTCGCCAGGAAGACACCCGCGCCGACGACCAGGACCGCCGCGATCGCCGCGGCCACGATCCCGACCACCTTGCCGTTGCCGCGCTTCGGCGGCTGCGGGTACTGCGGGTACTGCTGGTAGCCGTACCCGGGCAGCGGCTGGGTCGGCGCCTGGGCGTACGGGTTGGGCCCGTACGGACCCGGCGGCGGAGGCGGCGGCTGCCCGCCCTGCGGCTGCGCCGGCGGCTGGGCGTACGGGTTCGGCTGCTGCGGCGGGTAACCGTACTGAGGCGGCTGCGGCCCGAATCCGGGCTGGTTGCCGGGGGGAGGCGGCGGCTGCGACATCAGCGGGCACCTTTCGGGCACAGGCGTTCGGGGCGGACGGTGACCCTCTTTGTACCACCGGTCACACACCGTTCCGCCCCCGCGCCCGAGGACCGTTACGGCACTGCTACTCGACCTGTTCGCAGCGCACCGGGCCCAGGCCGCCGAACTGTTCGCCCCAGCCCGGATCGAAGTGGCCGGGACGCCGGCTTCATCCGGAGCGGCCGCTTCGAGCCCACGGCCCCGGGCCCCGGCACGTCCGTGTGTGGACCTGCGGCGCGTACGGGGCCGTCCTGGACCGGGACATCAACACGGCGGTCGACGCTGCCAGGGCCGCCGGACCGGCGGCGTCAGCCCGTGCTGGAGCAGGCGGAGATCCCCGGCCTCCGGGCCGGGGAGGACGTCAGACCTCGTCCGCCAGCTCCAGCCAGCGCATCTCCAGTTCCTCGCGCTCGGCGGCCAGCGACCGCAGCTCCAGGTCGAGTTCGGCCACCTTCTCGAAGTCGGTGGCGTTCTCGGCGATGGCGGTGTGCAGCTTCGACTCCCTCTCGGCGATCTTGTCCAGCTGCCGCTCGACGCGCTGCAGTTCCTTCTTGGCCGCGCGGCTGTCGCCGCCGCCCTTGGGCTTGGCCGGGGCCGGCGCGGGGGCGGCCGCCTCGACGGCCGCACGGCGGCGCTCCAGGTACTCGTCGATGCCGCGCGGCAGCATGCGCAGCGTCGCGTCGCCGAGCAGGGCCAGGACCCGGTCGGTGGTGCGCTCCAGGAAGTACCGGTCGTGGGAGATGACCACCATCGAGCCGGGCCAGCCGTCGAGCAGGTCCTCCAGCTGGGTCAGGGTCTCGATGTCCAGGTCGTTGGTGGGCTCGTCGAGGAAGAGCACGTTGGGCTCGTCCATCAGCAGCCGCAGCAGCTGGAGCCTGCGGCGTTCACCGCCGGAGAGGTCGCCGACCGGGGTCCACTGCTTCTCGTTGGTGAAGCCGAACTTCTCGCAGAGCTGACCGGCCGTCATCTCCCGGCCCTTGCCGAGGTCGACGCGGCCGCGCACCGACTCCACCGCCTGCAGCACCCGCAGCGCCGGGTCGAGTTCGGCGACCTCCTGCGACAGGTAGGCAAGCCGCACGGTCCTGCCGACCACCACCTTGCCCGCCACGGGCTGCTTCTCGCCCTCGCTGACGGCGGCGTCCGCGAGCGCCCGCAGCAGGGAGGTCTTGCCGGCGCCGTTGACGCCGACCAGGCCGATCCGGTCGCCCGGGCCCAGCTGCCAGGTCAGGTGCTTCAGCAGCACCTTGGGCCCGGCCTGGACGGTCACGTCCTCCAGGTCGAAGACGGTCCTGCCGAGCCGGGTCGTGGCGAACTTCATCAGCTCGGCGTTGTCGCGCGGCGGCGGCACGTCGGCGATCAGCTCGTTGGCGGCCTCGATGCGGAAGCGCGGCTTGCTGGTGCGGGCGGGGGCGCCACGGCGCAGCCAGGCCAGTTCCTTGCGCATCAGGTTCTGCCGCTTGACCTCCTCGGTCGCGGCGATCCGCTCGCGCTCGGCGCGGGCGAAGACGTAGTCGCTGTAGCCGCCCTCGTACTCGTGGACGTCACCACGCTGCACGTCCCACATGCGGGTGCAGACCTGGTCCAGGAACCAGCGGTCGTGGGTCACGCACACCAGGGCCGAGCGGCGCGCCCGCAGGTGGCCCGCCAGCCAGGAGATGCCCTCGACGTCGAGGTGGTTGGTGGGCTCGTCGAGCACGAGCAGGTCCTGCTCGGCGATGAGCAGCTTCGCCAGCGCGATCCGCCGGCGCTCGCCTCCGGACAGCGGCGCGATCACGGTGTCCAGCCCCTGCGGGAAGCCCGGCAGGTCCAGCCCGCCGAAGAGCCCGGTGAGCACGTCCCGGACCTTGGCGTCGCCGGCCCACTCGTGGTCCGCCCGGTCGCCGACCACCTCGTGCCGGACGGTGGCCTGCGGGTCCAGGCTGTCGTGCTGCGTCAGCACGCCCAGCCGCAGGCCCGAGGTGTGCGTCACGCGCCCGGTGTCCGGCCCCTCCAGCTTCGCCAGCATCCGGATCAGGGTGGTCTTCCCGTCGCCGTTGCGGCCGACGACACCGATGCGGTCGCCCTCCGATACGCCGAGCGAGATCCCGTCCAGCAGGGTGCGCGTTCCGTACACCTTGCTGACGGACTCGACGTTGACCAGGTTGACGGCCATGGGACTCCTGTCACTACGAACGAACGACCTCCCAGGGTAGTGCGGCCCTCCCGTCCCCCGTGCCCGGCCGTCCCCGGCGCGCACCCGTGCGGGTGGGCCCGCCCGCTTCCGGCGTCCCCCCGCGCCCGGGCCCCGCACACTGCGCGGGGCCGCCATGCGCCCTGCGGCCGGGGTACGTCGCGTGGGCTGACGTCGGGCTCAGACCCTGGCGCGGCCCGCGCGCTCGACCAGGGCCCAGCCGGCGGCGGCCATGAGGACGGCGGCCGGGGCCGTGACGCGGAAGGCGATCAGGGTGGCCGAGTGGCCGTCGAGGAGGCCGCCGAAGCCGACGGCGGACAGGCCGAGGACGCCGAGGAGCGCGAGGGCGACGCCGAGGGCCGCGCCGGGGCCGGACAGGGACGTGCCCCGCCGGGCGGCAGGGACGGAGGGCGCTGCGGGGCGTTCGGCGCGGCGGAAGACGGCGACCAGGGCGGCGGTGAGGGCGGTCGCGGCCGCCACGCGCAGGGGCGCCTGGGCCCACCAGGCGGCCGTGGCCGGGGCGGGCAGCGTGCCGCCGAGCGAGATCAGCGCGCCGTACACGGCGAGCATGGCGGTGAGGTGCCAGAGGAACGCCGTCATCGCGATGCCGTTCGCGGCGACCACGCCGTGCCACACGCGGGGCCGCCGCAGCAGGCGCGCGGCGGGGCGGCGCAGCAGTTCGACGGCGCCGACGAGCCACACGCCGTGGCAGAGCAGGGCGAGCGTGGGCGGCGCCATGTTGGAGATCCGCTCGCCCGGCATGCCCACCATGGACAGCGGGTACGGCCCGAGGGCGACCAGCGCGACCGCCCCGGCCAGCCCGCAGGCCGCCATGGCCGCGGGGCGCCGCAGCCGGCCGTCCGCGCGCAGGAAGCCGAGCTGGTGCACCGCGAGCCACACGAACGCGAAGTTCAGGAACGGGACGTAGGGCACGGCGGCGGCGAAGCGCAGTACGTCCACCAGGACCGCCCCGGCCGCGAGCGCGGCGAAGGCCCCCCAGCCGTACCGCTCGTGCAGCCGCAGCAGCGGCGGGGTGAAGGCGACCATGCCGAGGTAGATCCCGATGAACCACAGCGGTTGCGCCACCAGCCGCGCCGCCACGTCCGGCACCGGGAGCAGCAGCGCGCCCGCGCCCCACACCGCGACGAACAGCATCGTCGGCCGCAGCAACCGGCGTAGCCGGGCCCGCAGGAAGTCCGCGTAGCCGCCGCCGGATCGCGCGACGGAGCGGTACGAGAGCGCGTGCGAGAAGCCGCCGACGAAGAAGAACACCGGCATGACCTGGAGCACCCAGGTCAGCGGTTGCAGCGCCGGGCGCACCGCCAGCAGGTTGCCGACCTCGACTCCCCCGCCGGCCCCGGTGGTCACCGCCGCCATCAGCCAGTGCCCCAGCACGACCGTGGCCAGTGACGCCACCCGCAGGAAGTCGACGTAGCGGTCCCGAGCCGCGGGCGTGGCCGCGGCCGTCTCTCCGGCTGTCATCCCCATGGCGGCACGATCCCGTGCCGGGGCGCCGCGGCGTCAGGCCCGTCCTACTCAACTCGCCCCGGGGACGGGTGAGTACGGGTACTCAGAGCAGGGTGGCGCCCTGCGCGGGGCCGGTGGTGACCCGGACCGCGCGGCAGGTGCCGGAGGCGGCGAGGGCGCCGGCGACGGCGTGCGCGGTCTCGGCGTCCTTGGTGAGGAAGGCGGTGGTGGGACCGGAGCCGGAGACCAGGGCGGCCAGGGCGCCGGCCTCGGTGCCCGCGGCGAGGGTGGCGGCCAGCGAGGGCCGCAGGGACAGCGCGGCCGGCTGCAGGTCGTTCGCCAGGGAGGCGGCGAGGGCGACGGCGTCACCGCCGCGCAGGGCGTCCAGCAGGGCGGCGGACGCCTCCGGCTCGGGCACCGCGGCGTCGCCTCGCAGCCGGTCGCACTCGCGGTAGACCTCGGGGGTGGACAGGCCGCCGTCGGCGACGGCGAAGACCCAGTGGAAGGTGCCGCCGGTCTCCAGCGGCTCCAGCAGCTCTCCCCGGCCACGGCCGAGCGCGGCGCCGCCGACCAGGCTGAAGGGGACGTCGCTGCCGAGCTCCGCGCAGATCTCCAGCAGCTCCTCACGGCTCGCGCCGGTGCCCCACAGCGCGTCGCAGGCGACGAGGGCGCCCGCGGCGTCGGCGCTGCCGCCGGCCATGCCGCCCGCGACGGGGATGTCCTTGTCGATGTGGATGTGGACGCGCGGCTCCAGGCCGTGCCGTGCGGCGAGCGCGACGGCGGCGCGGGCGGCGAGGTTGCTCCCGTCCACCGGGACCTGGTCGGCGTCCGGGCCCGCGACGGTGATCCGCAGCTCCTCGGCGTGCGCGACGGTGACCTCGTCGTACAGGCCGACGGCGAGGAAGACGTTCGCCAGGTCGTGGAAGCCGTCGGGGCGGGGCCCGCCCACCGCGAGCTGGACGTTGACCTTGGCGGGGACGCGGACGGTCACGGACGCGGGGCGGCGGGTCACTGGCGCGGTTCTCCTCGGTGCGTGGGTCGTGCGGTGCGCGGCGCGTGCGGGAACGGGACGTCGCGGTCCGGGGGCACGGCGGCGCCCCCATTGTGCCCCCTGCTACCGCCGGGGGACGGCGGGCCCGCCGTGCTCGGCGATCGCCGCGAACTCCTCGACGGTCAGCGACTCCCCGCGGGCCTGCGGGGAGACCCCGGCGGCGACCAGCGCCTCCTCGGCCGCGGCGGCCGAGCCCGCCCAGCCGGACAGCGCGGCGCGCAGCGTCTTGCGGCGCTGCGCGAAGGCGGCGTCCACGACGGAGAACACCTGCTCGCGGGAGGCGGTGGTGACCAGCGGCTCCTTGCGGCGGACCAGCGAGACCAGCCCGGAGTCGACGTTCGGGGCGGGCCAGAAGACGCTGCGGCCGATGGCCCCGGCCCGCTTCACCTCCGCGTACCAGGCCGCCTTCACCGAGGGCACCCCGTACACCTTGGAGCCGGGACCGGCGGCCAGCCGGTCGGCCACCTCGGACTGCACCATCACCAGGGTGCGCTCGATGCTCGGGAAGGTCGCGAGCATGTGCAGCAGCACCGGGACGGCCACGTTGTACGGCAGGTTGGCCACCAGCGCCGTGGGCGGCGGCCCGGGCAGCTCCTCGACGCGCAGCGCGTCGCTGTGCACGAGCGCGAAGCGGCCGGCCCGGCCGGGCAGGCGGGCGGCGACGGTCGAGGGGAGGGCGGCGGCGAGGACGTCGTCGATCTCGACGGCGGTGACGCGCTCGGCCACCTCCAGCAGCGCCAGCGTGAGCGAACCGAGCCCGGGGCCGACCTCGACGACCACGTCGTCGGGCCGGACGTCCGCGGTACGCACGATGCGGCGCACCGTGTTCGCGTCGATGACGAAGTTCTGGCCGCGCTGCTTGGTGGGGCGGACGCCCAGCGCGGCGGCCAGCTCACGGATGTCGGCGGGGCCGAGCAGGGCGTCGTCGGCGGGACCGGAGTGGTCGGTGGTGCTCACCGCTCAAGGGTATCCGTGCCCGGCGGGCCCTCCCCCGTACCGGCCCTCGTCCCCGGAGCGGCTCGCCCGGCCGACGCGGGGAAGGCCGGGGCGGTGCCTCGCCCCGCTTCCGGGGCGCCTGGCCGCGGCCCTGCGGGAGGTACGCGCCCAGGCACACCCCCGCGATCGGGGGCGCCCCGGACCGGCCACGAATAGGCGGGCTAGGAGTAGAGCTTGCGGCCGCACACCGGCCAGGGGCCGGCGCCGCGCTGGATGTACAGGCGCTTGGCGCGGTACGTCTGCTCCTTGGCCGAGGCGTCCTGGGGACGGCCGTGGCCGCCCAGGTTGCGCCAGGTGCGCTTGTCGAACTGGTAGAGGCCGCCGTAGGTGCCGGAGGCGTCCACCGCGTTCGGCCGGCCGCCCGCCTCGCACTGGCCGAGGGCCTTCCAGTTGAGGTGGTCGGCGCCCTCGACGCTGTCGGGGAGCGGCTTGGTGCCGACGCGCACGACCTGCCGCACGGGCTCGCGCAGCACCTCCTCGGCCACGCGGCGCGGCTTCTGCCGGACCCCGTCGACCGTGCGGTGCGCGTACGTGACGCGGCGCAGCCCGTTCCTGCCCCGGGTGTCGACGGCGGTGGTGCCCTCGAAAAGCGTGGGGTCCTCCGTCCGCTCGACGCGGAACGGCACCGGCTCCTCGTGCGTCTCGTCGTGGCCGCGGATGCGCTTCACGGCGATCGTCTGGCCCTCGCGGGGGAAGCTGTCCGGGTCGGCGGAGGTGGCGTCCAGGCCGTGCAGCGCGATGCCCGCGTCGTGCAGCGCCTCGCCGACGGTGGCGGCGTTGGTGCGGACCGGGCGTTCGTGCCCGTCGACGAGGAAGGTCACCTGCCGTTCGGTGCGGACGTCGAGTTCCAGCCCGTGCCGCCCGATGGCCTCGCCTCGGGAGGCGGACAGGTACGCGCCGTCCGCGCGGACGCCCAGCTGGCGCAGGGCTCCGTCGACGGTGCCGGCCGTGGTCCAGATCCGCCGTGGCCTTCCGTCGAGGGTCAGCGCGACCGGTCGGCCGAAGCGTACGGCGATGGTGTCGCCGTCCCGCAGTTCGGCGTCGGGGCCGGGCGCGACGATGTCGTGGTCGCCGACCTCGATGCCCTGGCGCTGCAGCAGTTCCTCGACGCTCCCGGCGAAGGTGTGCAGGACGCGCGGCTGACCGTCCACGCTGAGCTGCACGGCCTTGCCGCCGGCCAGGTAGGCGGTGCTGCCGCCCGCCAGGCAGGCGACGACGAGGGCCCGGGGCAGCAGCCTGCCCAGCGTGTCGGGGCGCCGTGCGGCGCGCCTGCGCCGGGTGGCCGCGCGCCCCGGACGCGGTTCGGCGTCCTCGGCGGCGGGGGCCGTACCCGGTGTCCCGCGGTCGGGGCCCTCCGCGGAGGACCGTGTTCCGGCCCGCGTCGTGCCCGCCTTGCTCCTGTTGCTCACGGCGTACCTCCGGCCCGGCCCGATTCGGGCCGAACCGGGACCATAGCGGAGGATTCATCACTCCCCCAAGCCGAACGGTCACGCCGTGTCGCCGGTACGGGTGCCCGCCGCGCCGCTCGCGGCCGTGGTCGGCGGGCCCCCGCCCCGGGCACGGTGGGCACCGAGGGGTCCCGGCGGGGGTCCGGAATCGGACACCCGGCGTTACGCCGACCGCGCGACGCGGCGTCAGTAACCGAAGGCGCGGGCGGTGTTGGCCCCGATGGCCGCGGCGACCTCGTCCTCCGCGGCGCCCCGGGCGGCGGCCATGGCCCGCACCGTGACCGGGATCAGGTACGGGGCGTTGGGCCGGCCCCGGTGCGGGACGGGGGTGAGGAAGGGCGCGTCGGTCTCGACCAGGAGCAGTTCCGCGGGGGCGACGGCGACCGCGTCGCGCAGGTCCTGGGCGGACTTGTAGGTGACGTTGCCGGCGAAGGACATGTAGTAGCCCTTGTCCGCGCACAGCTTGGCCATCTCCGCGTCGCCGGAGTAGCAGTGGAAGACGACGGTGCCGGGCGCGCCCTCCTCGTCGAGGATGCGCAGCACGTCGGCGTGGGCCTCGCGGTCGTGGATGACCAGGGCCTTGCCGTGCCGCTTGGCGATGTCGATGTGGCGGCGGAAGGAGTACTGCTGGGCCTCGACACCCTCGGGCCCGGTGCGGAAGTAGTCCAGTCCGGTCTCGCCGACGCCGCGCACCTGGGGCAGCGCGGCGAGGGCTTCGATCTCCGCGAGGGCCGCGTCCAGCGCGGGCAGGCCGCCCGCCACGCGGGCCCCCTGGCGCGACCATCCGTCCGGGTCCCCGTGGACGATCCTGGGGGCCTCGTTGGGGTGCAGGGCGACGGCCGCCCACACGGCGTCGTACGCACCGGCGGTGCGTGCCGCCCAGTGGGAGCCGTCGACGTCGCAGCCGACCTGGACCACGGTCGTCACGCCGACCGACGCCGCCTTCGCCAGCGCCTCCTCGACGGTGCCCTCCTGCATGTCGAGGTGGGTGTGGGAGTCCGCCACCGCAACCGCGAGCGGTTCGGGGAGGGGAGGGGCGGCGGACGCGTCCTTCTTGGGGCGCTGGCTCTGGCTCTGCTCGGGCATGCCCCCGATCCTAGGCGGGCGGCACGGCGGCTCCGCCCGGCCTAGTGCTCGCCCCTCCTGCGGTGCAGCAGGTTGCGGGGCGACCAGTGCCGCGCCCGGCGCTCGGCGCCCTCCACCGCGGACGAGGCCGGTACCCGGCGCATGTCGGAGGCGGCGGGCAGGGGCCCGGCGGTCGCGGTGGCCGACCAGGACCCGGCGACATCGGAGACCTGTCCGGCCCGCATGATGCGGACCTTGTGGCTCTCGCACTCCACGCACGTCGGCCGGGTCAGCGGGGACGGCACACGCTTGCCGTCCGCCATGTACCAGACGACCTCGCGACCCTGTGCGTCGACGTGGTGCTCGATCTCGTACGCCTGCTCCCATCCTCGGCCGCAGCTGATGCAGACGAAGGCGTACGCCTCACGAACCGTGCCATCGGTTCCGATGGTCTCGCTCATGGCAGCTCCTGATGCCCTCCGGACGAGGCGTCCGGAGCGGGACTTCCCTCTACCAGCGAACGCCCGGCAGGGCGTCGGCGACAGCGGCGGTGCCCATTCTTGAGCCAGTTTTGGGGTGTGTGTGACGCGGGGCCGATCGGGCGGCCCAGGTTTTTCCCTCTCCTACGATAGGACTTTGCACCGTGCCGCGTTTAGCCGGTTGTGGGACGGTTCGCGGCGTGCTTCGCGGAGACCACGGCGTCGAAGACCTCCCGCTTGGGGAGCCCCGCCGCGGCCGCCACGGCCGCGATCGCCTCCTTGCGGCGCTCGCCCGCCTCCTCGCGGACCTGGACCCGGCGCACCAGCTCGGTGGCGTCCAGCTCCTCCGGCCCGGTCTCCGGGGCTCCCTCCACCACGACCGTGATCTCCCCGCGCACCCCTTCGGCGGCCCAGGCCGCCAGCTCCTCCAGGGTGCCGCGCCTGACCTCCTCGTAGGTCTTGGTCAGCTCGCGGCAGACGGCGGCCCGGCGCCCGGCGCCGAAAGCCTCGGCCATCGCGGCGAGGGTCTCGGCGAGGCGGTGCGGGGCCTCGAAGTACACCAGCGTGCGGCGCTCCCCGGCGGCCTCGCCGAGCCGGGCCCGCCGCTCACCGGCCTTGCGGGGCGGGAAGCCCTCGAAGCAGAAGCGGTCCACGGGCAGGCCGCTGAGGGCGAGCGCGGTCAGCACGGCGGACGGGCCCGGGACGGCCGTCACGCGGATGTCCCGCTCGACGGCCGCCGCGACCAGCCGGTAGCCGGGGTCGGACACGGAGGGCATCCCGGCGTCGGTGACGAGCAGCACCCGGGCGCCGTCCTCCAGCGCCGTGACCAGCTCCGGGGTGCGGGCCGACTCGTTGCCCTCGAAGTACGACACGACCCGGGCGGTGGTGGTCACGCCCAGGGACTGGGTGAGCCGGCGCAGCCGCCGGGTGTCCTCGGCGGCGATCACGTCGGCCCCGGCCAGCTCCGCGGAGAGCCGCGGCGGTGCGTCGGCGACGTCGCCGATGGGGGTCCCTGCGAGTACGAGTACGCCTGCGGCCGGTCCTGCGGAGCTAGTCACCGCCCCAGTCTCCCACCCGCCGCGGGCCCGCCCGGGCCCGCGCGATCCCCGCGGCGGCACGGCGGCGTACCCCCGGTTGGCCCGGTCCTCAGCACATACACATGCGGCTTCCCTACGATGGCCCGGTGACGAGTGACACCGCGACGCACGCCCACCGGGTCGAGGACGCACCGAAGGCCGCGGAGGAGCAGAGCCCCTGGCAGCGGCGGCTGCGCCGCTACGGCTACGCGGACCGCCCACGCGCCGACGTGCGCGAGCGCCTGGTCGCGCCGTTCCCCGAGCCGGGGACACGGGTGTGGGCCGCGCTCGGCGTGGGCCCTGCGGCGGCGTCACGGCTGGCCCGCTGGACGGGCTGGGGCGGCCCGCTGCTGGTGGCGCTCTTCGCCGGACTGCTGCGCTTCTGGAACCTCGGCAGTCCGCGCGCGGTGATATTCGACGAGACGTACTACGCGAAGGACGCCTGGTCGCTCCTGCAGTACCGCTACGAGGGGAGCTGGCCGGACAAGGCCAACGAACTGATCCTCGCCGACCCGCCCTCCATCCCGCTCTCGGACGCCCCCTCCTACGTGGTGCACCCGCCGGTCGGCAAGTGGGTGATCGCCTCCGGGGAGTGGATCTTCGGGCTGAACCCCTTCGGCTGGCGCTTCGCGATGGCCGTGCTCGGCACGCTGTCGGTGCTGATGCTCTGCCGCATCGGCCGCCGGCTGTTCCGCTCCACGGCGCTTGGCTGCCTCGCGGGCGGCCTGATGGCGGTCGACGGCCTGCACTTCGTGATGAGCCGCGTCGCCCTGCTCGACCTCGTCGTCATGTTCTTCGTGCTGGCCGCCTTCGGCTGCCTGCTGATCGACCGCGACCGGGCGCGGGCCCGGCTCGCCGCCGCCCTCCCCGGGGGCCGCCCGGACGACCGCGTCGCCTCCTTCACGTGGCTGGGCCTGCGCCCCTGGCGGATCGCGGCCGCGATCTGCCTGGGCCTGGCCATCGGCACCAAGTGGAACGGCCTGTACGTCCTGGCGTTCTTCGGCGTCCTCACCGTGCTGTGGGACGCCGGCGCCCGCCGCGTGGCCGGCGCCCGCTACCCCCGGCTCACGGCGTTCTGGCTGGACGGGCTGTGGGCGGGGATCTCCATGCTCGGCGTCGCCGTCGTGACGTACCTGGTGACCTGGCTCGGCTGGTTCACCACCGCCAAGGGCTACGACCGCGACTGGGCCAAGGGCGACGGCGGCTTCCTCTCGAACGCCTGGGCGGCGCTGCGCAGCCTGTGGCACTACGAGTCGCAGGTCTACGACTTCCACGTCAACCTGCACTCCCCGCACACCTACCAGTCCAACCCGTGGAGCTGGCTGGTCCTGGGCCGCCCGGTGTCGTACTTCTACGAGTCCCCCAAGTTCGGCAAGGACGGCTGCACCGCGGTCGGCGGCTGCGCCCGCGAGGTGCTCGCCATCGGCACCCCGCTGCTGTGGTGGGCCGGGTGCTTCGCCCTGCTGTACGTCCTGTACCGCTGGATCTTCCGCCGCGACTGGCGCGCCGGCGCGATCGCCTGCGGCGTCGCCGCCGGTTACCTGCCGTGGTTCCTCTACCAGGAGCGGACGATCTTCCTCTTCTACGCGGTCGTCTTCGTGCCGTTCCTCTGCCTCGCGGTCGCGATGATGCTCGGCGCGATCCTCGGTCCGCCCGGTTCCAGTGAACGCCGCCGCATGTGGGGCGCGGTCGGCGCGGGCACCCTGGTGCTGCTGATCGTCTGGAACTTCATCTACTTCTTCCCGCTCTACACCGGGCAGACCATCCCCATGGACGCCTGGCGCGACCGCATGTGGCTCGACACCTGGATCTGACCCGGCCACCCCGCGCGGCGGGGCCACACCGCGGGCGGCCCCGGCGGCGCACCCGCGGGAGGCCTGCCACGCGACCATCGACGCCATCGTCACGCACACCGCTCGCGTCCCTTCCCTTCCAGCGGGCCGACCGCGCAAAGCACCACCTGCCCGGCGCCGGCGGGGAGCATCCGGTCGCCACGTTCGACCGCATCCGTGCCGCACTGCGGACCTGGGAGCCGGACGGCGACGCCCCGGCGCCGGCCCGGACGAAGCGCCGCTGGTGGCAGCGGGGCCGCTGACCTGGCCGGTGACCGTTTGCAGGGGGGAGGGCGCGGACCTAGCGTGAACCCCGAGGGAATGTCACGTATGTCCGCCCCCGATCGCAGCGTGCCCGGTAAAGCGTCGGCGCTCGACAGCGCCGGCGCAGCTTTGGCCGTGGTCGACGCCGGCGGGGTCCTGGTCCGCTGGACCGAGGTCGCCCGCAGGCTGCTGGGGTACACGGCGGAGGACGTGCTGGGCCGGGACGCCACGATGCTGCTGGACGCGCCGGGCCGCGGCCCGCGGGGGTTCGCCGGCGAGTGGGCCGGGCCGGCCGCGCTGCGGCACCGTGACGGCAGGCGGCTGGACGTGGACCTGCGGGTGACCGGGCTGCCGGGGGCGGCGGGCACGGTGGACTGGCTGGTCACGACGGCCGGGGTGCCCCCGTCCGTACTGGAGTCGGCCTGCGAGCTGAGCCCCTTCCCGATGGCGATCTGGGACAGCGACCTGCGCACCGCCTGGCTGAACGACGCCCTGGCCGAGAAGTTCGGCCTCTCCCGGGAGGAACGCCTGGGACGGCACCTGGACGAGTCGCCGCTCTACGCCAACACCGAGCAGGTCGAGTCGCTGCTGCGCGAGGTCCTGGAGAGCGGCGTCCCGGTGATCGACCGGGAACTGGACCAGCTGGACCGGTTGCGGCTGCGCGCGTACGCGCTCTCCGTCTTCCGGATCGAGGACGTCCGCCACGGTCTGCCCGGCGTCTGCTCGGTGAACGTGGACGTCACGGAGAGCCGGCGGGCCAGGGACCGCATGACCGTGCTCGGCCGCGCGGCGAGCAGCATCGGGACCAACCTGGACGTCCTGCAGACCGCGCAGGACCTCGCCGACCTGCTGGTGCCGCTGCTCGCCGACTACGCGACGATCGACCTCGCGGAGTCGGTGCGGCTCGGCGACGCCCCGCTCACCCGGCTCGGCGTGATGGAGGGCGGCAACGTCCCCGTCTTCCACCGGGCGGGGATCGCCTCCGTCCACGACGACTTCCGGGAGTCGCTCTACGCGCGCGGCAGCCCCGTCTTCGTCCCCCCGCATTCGCCGTTCATCGAGGTGCTGCGCTCGGGCCGGACGTACATGGAGACGGAGCTGGACACCGAGCCCGGCACGTGGCTGGAGGAGGACGCGCAGCGGCTGCAGCGGGTCCTCGACGTCGGGATGCACAGCCTGCTGATCCTGCCGATCCACACGCGGGACGAGATCCTCGGTGTCGCCGTGCTCGTCCGCAGCGAGAACCCCACGCCGTTCGACGAGAACGACCGGACGCTCGCGGAGGAACTGGTCAGCCGGGCCGCGCTGAGCCTGGACAACGCCCGCCGCTACACGCGCGAGCACACCATGGCGCTGACGCTGCAGCGCAGCCTGCTCCCCCGCAACCCCAGCGCCGGGTTCGCCCTGGAGACGATCTGGCGCTACCTGCCGGCGGACACCCAGGACGGCGTGGGCGGCGACTGGTTCGACGTGATCCGGCTGTCCGGCGCCCGGGTGGCCCTGGTCGTCGGGGACGTCGTGGGCCACGGCCTCAACGCCGCCGCGGCCATGGGACGCATCCGCACGGCGGTGAGCACCCTCGCGAGCCTGGAGTTGCCGCCCGACCGGCTGCTGGCCGCGCTGGACGACCTCGTCGTACGGCTGGGCTTCGAGGACTTCGACGAGGGTTCCCCCGCCGCCGGCATCCTCGGCGCCACCTGCGTGTACGCGGTCTACGACCCCATCGAGGAGCGGCTGACCATCGCCCGGGCCGGGCATCCGCCGCCCGCGGTCGTCACCCCGGACGGCGCGGCGGCCTTCCCGGACATGCCCTCCGGGGCGCCGCTGGGCGTGGGCCTGCGGTCCTTCCCGTCGGTCGACCTGGAGCTGCCCGCGGGAAGCGTGATCGCCCTGTACACCGACGGGCTCGTCGAGACCCGGGACGGCGACATCGACGAGGGGCTGGAGCGCCTGCGGACGGCGCTCACCCGGCCGCCCGGGACCTCGCTGGAGGACCTGTGCGACGGGGTGGTCGACCTGCTGCCCACGAGCGGCCAGGACGACGACGTCGCGCTGCTGCTCGCCAGGACCTGCAGCTTCAGCGCCGACCGGGTGTTCAGGGTGGAGGTGCCCGCCGATCCGGCCGCCGTCGGACCGGTGCGGTCCGAGGCGGCCCGGCAGTTGTCCGCGTGGGGGCTGGACCGGGTGCGGGGGGCCGCCGAGCAGATCGTCGGGGAGCTGCTGGCCAACGCCGTACGGCACGGGGCGGGACCCGTGCGGCTGCGGCTGGTCCGGCACATGAAGCTGTCCTGCGAGGTCTTCGACGCCGGTCCCGGCCCGCCGCTGCCACGCCGTCCCGAACCGACCGACGAGGGCGGCCGGGGCCTGGTGATCGTGGCGGAGCTGTGCACGCGGTGGGGTGTCCGCAGGACCGGGGAGGGCAAGATCGTCTGGGCGGAACTGGCCCTCACGGACGAGGAGCGGCTCCCGCCCGGGCCGGAAAGGTGACCCGCCGGTAGGGGGCCCTGACCGGCGGACTTTCCCGTGCCATGGGAAGCGCGTGCTGAAGCTGTGACCCGGTCGGGCACCCCGGCTCCACCCACGTCCCGTAGAGTGCGCTTGCACTGCCACGTTTTTGAACATGTTCAGGGGGACCACGGGGAGGGTCGGTGCCATGCGCCGAGGAGTGAAGCTGGGGATCGTCGCCACGCTGACCGCGGGACTGGTGGGAACCGCCGCGTACGGGGCGTACAACATCTACGACGGGCTGGCCGGGGGCGGCGGCTTCTCCGCGGAGGCCGCGCCGGTCGAGACCGGGCCGCCCACCGCGGCCGAGGTGAAGAAGACCGCCGCGGACTTCCTGACCGCGTGGGCCAAGGGGGACACCACAGCGGCGGGGGCGCTCACCAACGACGCGACGACGGCCTCCGCGGACCTGGCCGCCTACCGGCAGGACGCGCACGTCGCCCGCGTACGGCTGACACCGGGCACCGCCCAGGGGGACGTCGTGCCGTTCGAGGTCGTGGCCTCGCTCTCCTACAAGGGCAAGACCTCCACGTGGACGTACTCGTCGAAGCTCACCGTCTTCCGCGGCGAGACCACCCACCGCCCCCTCGTCGACTGGCAACCGGCGGTGATGCACCCCAAGCTGACGGAGGGTCAGTCACTGGAGACCGGTGAGGCCAGCTCACCGCCGGTGGACGTCGTCGACCGCAACGGCAAGGTCCTGGACGCCGACGACTACCCCTCGCTGGCCTCGGTCCTGCCGCAGCTCCGCGAGCGCTACGGCGCCAAGCTCTCCGGCGGCAAGCCGGGCATCGAGACCTGGGTGAACGGCGGCGACGGCCCCGGCCAGACACTGCACGTGATCGCCGAGGGCACACCGGCGAAACTCCCCACCACCTTGGACGCTCGCGCCCAGAAGGCCGCCGAACAGGCCGTCAAGAACAAGAGCCAGTCGTCGGTCGCGGCGGTCAAGGCGAGCACCGGCGAGATCCTCGCCTTCGCCAACAACCCGTCGACCGACAACAACAACGCCTTCAACGCGCAGGTCGCGCCCGGATCCACCTTCAAGGTCGTCACCGCCACCGCGCTGCTGGAGAAGGGCGTGACCCCGGGCACCCCGGCGCCGTGCCCGGCGACCGCGAACTACGACAACGGCAAGATGTTCCACAACGTGGAGAGTTCCTCCGACCCGTCGGCCACCTTCCAGCGGGACTTCGCGATCTCCTGCAACACCGGCTTCATCAAGCTCGCCGGACGGCTCGACGAGTCCTCGGTCCCCTCGGTCGCGCAGCGCTACTACGGCTTCGGCCAGACCTGGAACGTCGGCGTCCCCGCCTGGGACGGCCGCGTTCCCGGCGGCCCGGGCGACGAGATGACGGAGGAGATGATCGGCCAGGGCCAGATACAGATGAGCCCGCTCAACATGGCCTCCATCGCCGCCACCGTGCAGAACGGCGTGTTCCGCCAGCCCCGGCTGGTGGCCGCCGGCCTGATCGAGGGCCCCCTCGCCAAGGCCCGCAGCGGCCTGCCGTCCGGCGTCCGCGGCAACCTCAAGTCGATGATGCGGCTGACCGCGTCGAGCGGCACCGCCGCGGGCGCGATGCGCGGGGTCTACGGCGACGTCGGCGCCAAGACCGGCTCCGCGGAGGTCGGCGGCCAGGAACAGCCCAACGGGTGGTTCGTCGCGTTCCGCGGTGACGTCGCGGCCGGCGGGATGGTGCTGGAGGGCGGGCACGGCGGCGACTCCGCCGGGCCGATCGTGGCCTCGGTGCTCAAGGCCGCCTCGTGACCCGCCCGCAAATGGCTTGGCCCCCGCGCCCCACCGGGCACTAGCGTGCCGGACATGTCGACTTCAGCTGCAGCCCACCCCCGGTTCGCGGAAGCGCTCACCGCGCTGGGCCTCCGGGTACCCGTGCGCGCCTTCCCCGACGCGACCCGCACCGCGGCGCAGGCCGCCGCGGCCGTCGGCTGCGAGCTCGGCCAGATCGTCAAGTCCCTGATCTTCACGGCGGACGGGGTCCCGGTCCTGGTCCTGATGGACGGCGCCTCCCGGGTCGACGTGGAACGGGTCCGCGCCGAACTCGGCGCGACGCAGGTCCGCCGGGCCGACGCGGACCTGGTGCGCGAGACGACGGGGTACGCCATCGGCGGCGTACCCCCCTTCGGGCACCGCACGCGGACCACCGTCCTCGCCGACCGGGGCCTGCTGGAGCACGCGACCGTGTGGGCGGCCGCCGGCACCCCGCACACCGTCTTCCCCATGGCCCCCGCCGAACTCGTCGGGCACGCCGGGGCGACCCTCGCCGACGTCCGCGAACGCACCGCGTGACACCGCTGATCGCGGCGGCCGTCCTGCTCGCGGCCGTCACCCACGCGGCCTGGAACGCCATCGCCCACGGCATCAAGGACCAGTTGGTCGCGTTCACCCTCGTCGGGGGCGGTGGAGCGCTCTGCGGCGCGGCCGTCGCCGGGTTCGCGCCGCTGCCCGCGGCCGGCGCCTGGCCCTACCTTGCCGCGTCGGTGGGGATCCACATGGCCTACATGTACCTGCTGATGAAGTCCTTCACGCTGGGCGACTTCGGGCAGGTCTACCCCATCGCGCGGGGCGTCGCCCCGATGGTCGTGACGCTGCTGGCGGCGGTCTTCGTGGGCGAGGTGCCGGACGCCCTGCAGACCGCGGGCGTCCTCGTCGCCTCCGCCGGGCTCGGCGGGGCCGCCCTGTGGGGCATGCGGGGCCGCCGCAGGGACTGGCCGGCGGTCGGCGCGGCCGTGGGCACCGGCCTGACCATCGCGGCGTACACCGTGGTCGACGGCGTCGGCGTCCGCGCCTCCGGCACGGCCCTCGGGTACGTCGCCTGGCTCCTGCTCGTCCAGGGCGTCCTGCTCGTGTCCTGCGCCCTCGCGGTGCGCGGCGCGGCGCTCCCCGCGCAACTGCGCCCGGTCGCCGGCCGCGGCCTGCTCGGCGGGGCGCTGTCCATGTCCGCCTACGGACTCGTCCTGTGGGCCCAGACACGCGGTGACCTCGCCCCCATCGCGGCCCTCCGGGAGACGTCCATCATCGCGGGGGCGGTCATCGGGGCGGTGTTCTTCAAGGAGCGGCTGGGACGGTCCCGCGTCGTGGCGGCGCTGCTGGTGGTTGCGGGGATCGGCCTGATGCTTCACGTGTGACCGGGTCTTGTGGTTGCGGCCTGTTGTCGTGTGCGGGTTTTTTGCGCCTGCGGCGGGCTGTTCGCCCACCCTCCCGCCCTCCCCCAACCTTCGGCCGGGGGGACCCCCATCCGGCGCGATTGGTGCGGGTCTCGCACGTCGTTGTGGGGTCGGCGCCGCGCCAGCGCACTCCCCCAACCTTCGGCCGGGGGACCCCCAGAACGCTCGCGGTTTGCGTCTACATCATTCGGCGCCGCGTCCGCCGCTCGTCTCCCCCAGCCTTCGGCGAGGGGGAGCACCCCGCCACACCCCCTCCCGAGGAATGGGCGCACAACGGCCGGTGGGGGGTATGGGGGCAGTCCGGGGTTGCCGCACGTGCGTTGCTGAACCCCCACGGCACCTCGGTTCCAGCCGCGCATCCTTCGGCACCGGGTCCGCCGCTCGTCACCCCTGGCCTTTGGCCAGGAGGAACACCCCGGCTGTTGGCGTGAGTCCCCTCCGCTCGACCTGACCGCACCTCCCCATCGGCGACCACGTTCGCCCCCGATGAGCTCACCTGAACTGGGCGGGAGGCCCATCGATCCTGACGCGGATCCTGGCTGACGCTTCTCTCGACTCCGCGATCAGGTGACCCGAGGGCGCCTTCGATGCCGACTCCACCGCGTCCGAAGTGGGGCGAGGTAAGACATCGCGGGTCACCCCTGGTCCTCGCTCGTGCCCGTACTCCACGAACTGCGGTGCGGCCAGCCACCTTCTACCCGCCCACCGGCCGTTGTGCGCCCATACCGGCGGGAGGGGGCGTGTCGGGGCGCTCCCCCTCGCCGAAAGCTAGGACAGACGAGCGGCGGACCCGACGCCGAACGATGCGGGCCTGAACCCCGGGGCCGCAGGGTCAGAGCGCGGTTCAAGGCAACCCCGGACTGCCTCCATACCCCCCACCGGCCGTTGTGCACCCACACCCGCCAGAGGGGGCGTGGCGGGGTGCTCCCCCTCGCCGAAAGCTAGTGCCGCGTCAGACAACGTCTGCCCTGCTGTGTTGGGCTGGACGCTGCCATACTCGCGGCCATGGGAAGAGCTTTGGGTCACACCCAATCGTGGGGGCCGGGTGATCTGACCGGCGGGCCGGTCGATCAGGTCTTCGCGCAGGTGCGTCGTGATGTGCCTGGGTTGGTCGTCGAACGCTTGGCGGTCACACACGCCGGTGACGATGACAACGTGTACTTCCTGGGTGACGAGTCGGTCCTGGACCGCGTCCAGCTCGATACCGGCCCGGGCGGTCAGCCGCCATTCTTGGTCGAGTCCGATGATCGGGTGGTGACTTCGGAAATCGCCCAGGTGGTCGCGGTTGTTTGCGCGTGGCTCGGTTCAGGCGATGTTCGTGCGGGCGACGATTTCGCGTAGGCGCTTGTCCTGGGAGTGCTTGTTCCCCCACCGGCCGGTGTGCGCCCCAACCTCGGGAGGGGGTGTGTCGGGGTGCTCCCCCTGGCCGAAGGCTGGGGGAGACGAGCGGCGGACCCGGTGCCCGAGGATGTTGGGGTAAACCGCGAGCGTTCTGGGGGTCCCCCCCGGCCGAAGGCTGGGGGAGTGCGCCGGCGCGGCGCCGACCCCCGACGAACTTGCGCAGGCTCGCACCAATCGCGCCGGATGGGGGTCCCCCCGGCCGAAGGTTGGGGGAGGGCGGGTGGGCGGGGAAAAGCCTCAACCCCAGCCACAAACGACCCGCACGCAACAACAGGCCGCAACCACGACCGCCGGCATCAATCGAGCGCGGAGCGGAACGATGCCGCGTTCACAAGGATCCCCCCGTCCACGGGCAGCGTGAGCCCCGTGATCCAGGACGCGTCGCCGGAGGCGAGGAACGCGACCGCCGCCGCGATGTCGCGGGGCTCGCCGACCCGCCCGAGGGGATAGACCCCCGCGAGGCGGTCGAGCGCGTCCTCGCGCCCCGCCCAGGCGGGCGTCCGC
Organism: Streptomyces sp. NPDC005722; assembly: GCF_040630935.1. NCBI lineage: Bacteria > Bacillati > Actinomycetota > Actinomycetes > Kitasatosporales > Streptomycetaceae > Streptomyces > Streptomyces sp. NPDC005722. The sequence goes on along the minus strand of NZ_JBEXYN010000010.1, from coordinate 39,180 downwards.
ACCGTGCCGGGGGCGACGAGGTTGACCCGGACGCCGCGTCGGGCGGCGTGCACGGCCAGCGTGCGGGTCAGGGAGGCAAGCCCCGCCTTGGCGGCGCTGTAGGCGTGGTTGCCGAAGTTCATGTGCCCGTTGACGGAGCCGATGCTGACGATCGCCCCGCGCCCGCCCGCCTCCGCCAGCAGCGGCAGCGCCGCGCGGGCGCAGCGCATGGCCCCGGTGAGGGTGACCTCCAGGTCCTCGTACCACTCGGCGTCCGGGACGTCCTCGAACCGCGGCGGGTCCACGTGGCAGGCGTAGGCGTTGTTGACCAGCACGTCGAGCCGCCCGAAGCGTTCGACGGCGTACGCCATGGCGGCGTCCACCGCGGCCTGGTCGACGACGTCGCAGCGCACCGCCGCGGCCCGGCCGCCGGTCTCCTCGGCGAGGGCCTCCGCCGTCGCCGCGGCACGGTCCGCGTCCAGGTCGGCCAGGAGGACTTCCGCGCCCTCGGCCATCAGGCGCCGGGCGGTCGCCGCGCCGATGCCCTGGGCGCCCCCGGTGACGACGGCGACGTGTCCCTCGAACCTGCGCATCGGGTCATCTCCCGCCGGCGAGCGATTGAAAGGCGCTGCCCTCTCGCCTCCTTACTCGCGCGTAGCGTAACGTGCCTGCACACCCAAGGGGAGCGGAAAGGCACACCATGGCGCTGGACGCGGACGTCATCGTCGTCGGAGCTGGACTGGCCGGTCTGGTCGCGACCGCCGAGCTGGCCGACGCGGGCCGCAAGGTCCTCCTGCTGGACCAGGAGCCGGAGAGCAACCTGGGCGGCCAGGCGTTCTGGTCCTTCGGCGGGCTGTTCCTCGTCGACTCCCCCGAGCAGCGCCGGATGCGGATCAAGGACAGCCGCGAACTCGCCCTGCAGGACTGGATGGGCACCGCCGGCTTCGACCGCGCCGAGGACCGCCGGCCGCGCGAGTGGGCCGAGGCGTACGTGGACTTCGCCGCGGGCGAGAAGCGGTCGTGGCTGCACGCGCAGGGTATGAGGTTCTTCCCGGTGGTCGGCTGGGCGGAGCGCGGCGGCTACCTCGCGACCGGGCACGGCAATTCGGTGCCCCGCTTCCACATCACGTGGGGCACGGGCCCCGGCATCGTGGCGCCGTTCGAGCGCCGGGTGCGGGAGGCCGTCGACAGGGGCCTGGTGGAACTGCGCTTCCGGCACCGCGTGACGGCCCTGACGACGACGGGCGACGCGGTGGACGGCGTGGCGGGCGAGGTCCTGGTGGACAGCGACGCCGAGCGCGGCCACGCGAGTTCGCGGGAGATCCGGGCGGAGTTCCAGCTCAAGGCGCAGGCGGTGATCGTCACTTCGGGCGGCATCGGCGGCAACCACGAACTGGTGCGCGCGGCCTGGCCCGAGCGGCTGGGCACGCCGCCGCGCAAGCTGCTGTCGGGCGTTCCGGCCCATGTGGACGGCCTGATGCTGGGGGTCGCCGAGGCGGCGGGGGCGCACCTGATCAACGGCGACCGGATGTGGCACTACACCGAGGGCATCGAGAACTGGGACCCGATCTGGGCCAGGCACGGCATCCGCATCCTGCCGGGCCCGTCGTCCCTGTGGCTGGACGCGACCGGCAGGCGGCTCCCGGTCCCGCTGTTCCCGGGCTTCGACACGCTGGGGACGCTGGAGCACATCATGCGGACCGGGCACGAGTACACGTGGTTCGTCCTCACCCAGAAGATCATCGAGAAGGAGTTCGCGCTGTCGGGCTCCGAGCAGAACCCGGACCTGACCGGCAAGAGCGTGCGCGACGTGCTCAAGCGCGTGCTGCCGGGGGCGCCCGGCCCGGTCGAGGCGTTCAAGCGGAACGGCGTGGACTTCGTCGTGGCGGACGACCTGCCGGAACTGGTGCGCGGCATGAACGCGCTCACCAAGGACGACCTGCTCGACGAGACGGCGATGCGCCGTGAGATCGAGGCCCGCGACCGCGAGATCACCAACACCTTCACCAAGGACCTGCAGGTCACCGCGATCCGCGGGGCCCGCAACTACATCGGCGACAAGCTGATCCGCACCGCCGCCCCGCACCGGCTGCTGGACCCGAAGGCGGGCCCGCTGATCGCGGTGCGGCTGAACATCCTGACCCGCAAGTCGCTCGGCGGCATGGAGACCGACCTGGACGCACGGGTGCTGCGCGCCGACGGCGAGCCGCTGCCGGGGCTGTATTCGGCGGGCGAGGCGGCCGGCTTCGGCGGCGGCGGGATACACGGCTACCGCTCGCTGGAGGGGACCTTCCTCGGCGGCTGCATCTTCTCCGGCCGTACGGCGGGGCGCGCCGCCGCGAAGGCGACCGCCTGAGCGGTCCCCCCGCGCGCCGCCGGTGCGTCCCGACCCCGGTCCTGACCGGTACCGGGCGGGAGGCACCATGGGGGGGAGCAACAACGGCGGCGCATGGTGGGAGCACGGGCTGTGGTGGACGTCCACGGGGCAGTGACGGAAGGCTTCGAGCCGGTCCGGGAGGCCTTCGTCCGGAACTTCGAGGAGCGGGGCGAGCGCGGCGGGGCCGTGGCGCTGTACCGGGACGGCCGCAAGGTCGTGGACCTGTGGGCGGGTTCCGCCGGCGGGGACGGGGCCGGCGGCGCGCCCTGGGCGCAGGACACGGCGCAGGTGGTGCGCTCGGCGACGAAGGGCGTGGCGGCGGCGTGCCTGCTCCTGCTGCACCAGCGGGGGCAGCTCGACCTGGACGCGCCCGTCGGCACGTACTGGCCCGAGTTCAAGACCGCCGGCAAGGAGCGGGTCACGGTCCGCGACGCCCTGGCGCACCGGGCCGGGGTGCCGGCGCTGGACACCCCGCTCACCCCGGAGCAGGCGCAGGACGGCGTCAGCGGGCCGCGCGCGATCGCGGCGCAGGCCCCGTTCTGGGCGCCCGGGAAGGACCACGGCTACCACGCGCAGACGTACAGCTGGCTGATCGGCGAGCTGGTGCGGCGCGCGAGCGGGGGCCGCTCCCTGGGGCGCTACGTGGCGGAGGAGATCGCCCGCCCGCTCGGCCTCGACCTGTGGATCGGCCTGCCGGCGGGCGAGGAGCACCGCGTCGGGCGGATCGCCGCCGTGGACACCCCGCCGCCCCCGGCCGCGGCGGGGCTGCGCGCACGGCCCAAGCGGAACGTGACCGAGGCGTACGACGACCCGTCGTCGCTGACCCGGCGGGCGTTCGGCGCGATCGACCCGCTGCCGGACGAGAACGACGCCGCCTACCACGCGGCGCAGCTGGCGGCCTCCGGCGGCATCGCCACCGCCCGTTCGCTGGCCCGCTTCTACGCCGCGCTCATAGGGGAGGTCGAGGGCCCCGGCGCCCGGCTCTTCGCGCCGGCGACGCTCACCTCCGCGCGCACCCCGGAGTCGGAGGGCCCGGACCGCGTCCTGGTGGTGAACACCCGCTTCGGCCTGGGCTTCATGCTGCACGGCCCGGCCGCCCCGCTGCTGTCCCCGGGCTCCTTCGGGCACCCGGGCCGCGGCGGGTCGCTGGGCTTCGCGGACCCGGGTGAGGGCGTCGCCTTCGGCTACGTCACCAACGGCATGCAGAAGAACGTCACCGCCGATCCGCGCGCCCAGGCGCTGGTACGGGCGGTGCGGGAGTGCCTGCGCTGACGGCGGCCGGAAAAGTTGCCCGGGCTCCGGGAGCCGCGAACGATGGATGAGTGAGCGACGCCGCATATCTCCGGTTTCCGCATGTTCACGGCGAGCGGCTCTGTTTCGTCGCCGAGGACGACATCTGGGTCGCGCCCCTGGGCGAGGGGCGCGCGTGGCGGGTGACGGCCGACCGGACCCGGGTCGGGCATCCCCGCTTCTCCCCCGACGGGTCGGTGATCGCCTTCAACAGCTGGCGCTCCCTCGACCCCGAGGTGTACGTCGCACCGGTGGAGGGCGGCCCGGCCCGCCGGCTGACCTACTGGGGCAGCACCGACACCCGCGTGCGTTCCTGGACGCGGGACGGCCGCATCCTGGCGGTGTCCTCCCATGGCGAACCCTTCTCGCACTACACGTGGGCCTACGGCGTCCCCGTGGAGGGCGGTCCGGGCAGCCGCCTGCCCTGGGGCCCGGTGTCGGACATCGCCGTGGACGACAGCGAGGAGGGCGAGCACCGGACGCTACTGCTGACGGCGACCGCGCCCCACGAGCCGGCCTCGTGGAAGCGGTACCGGGGCGGCGCGACGGGGCGGCTGTGGCTGCAGTGCCGGCGGCTGGTGCCGGAGGTCGACGGCCACCTGGAGTCGCCGATGTTCGTCGCGGGGCGCATCGCCTTCCTCTCCGACCACGAGGGCATCGGCAACCTGTACTCCTGCCTGCCGGACGGCACGGACCTGCGGCGGCACACCGACCACGCCGACTTCTACGCCCGCAGCGCGGCGACCGACGGCACGCGCGTGGTCTACCAGTGCGCGGGCGAGGTGTGGCTGGTCGACGACCTCGGCCCGGGCTCGGTGCCGCGCCGCCTCACCGTGGACCTCGGCGGCCCGCGTGCCGGCCGGCGCCCGTACCAGGTCCCGGCCTCGGCGTACCTGGACGGGCTGGCCGTGGACCGCACCGGACGCGCCAGCGCGGTGTGCGTGCGCGGCAGCCTGTACTGGCTCACCCACCGCGACGGGCCCGCGCGCACCATCTCCGACGTGCCGGGGTCGCGGGTCCGGCTGCCGGTCATGCTGGGCGACACCGGGCGGATCGCCTTCGTCACCGACGCCGAGGGCGAGGACGCCATCGAGATCGCCGCCCTGCCGGGCCGCCCCGCGGCGCTGGCCGCCGCCGACATCGCCGACGCCGACGACGCGGTCGCGCAGGCCCTGCGGGCCACCGAGGAGGGCACCGCGGACGGGGGCGGGGAGGAGGACGAGGAGGAGACCGCGCAGGAGATCGCGGCCGCCGAGGGGCAGACGGAGCCTCGGCCCCCGTGCAGCAGCGGCGGCACCCGGCTGGCGTGCGGGCTGCTCGGCCGCGTCCACGAAATGGTGCCCTCGCCCGACGGCCAGATCCTCGCTGTCGCCTCCCACGACGGCCGGCTGCTCATGGTCGACGCGGAGTCCGGCGCGGTGGCCGAGCTGGTCCGCTCGTCCAACGGTCCCGTCCGCGACCTGTCCTTCTCCCCGGACTCCGACTGGATCGCCTGGTCCCACCCGGTCATCGGCCGTTCGCTGCGGAAGATCCGGATCGCCCGGCTCAGTCCGGACCCGGAGACCGGCAAGCACACCCTCATCGACGTCACCAACGGCCGTTTCGAGGACGAGCAGCCGGTCTTCACCCGCGACGGCCGCTACCTGGCCTTCCTGTCCTGGCGCGGCTTCGACCCGGTGTACGACGTGCACACCGGCGACCTGTCCTTCCCGCTGGGCTGCCGCCCGCACCTCGTACCGCTGCACTCGGCGACGCCCTCGCCCTTCGCGCTGCCCGTGGAGGGCCGGCCGCCGGGGGGCGGGCTGGACCCGACCGGGTTCACCGAGGGGCCGCTGGCGGTGGAGGCGGCCGGGCTGCCGATGCGGGTGACGCCCTTCCCGGTGCCCGCCTCCAAGTACAGCTCGCTGGAGGCGGTGCGGGGCGGGCTGACCTGGCTGCGCTGGCCGATCTCCGGCGCGCTCGGCGAGACCTTCGTCAATCCGACGGACCCCTCCGCCCGCCCCACGCTGGAGTACTTCGGCCTGGCGAAGTCCAAGCGGGTCGAGCTGGTGCGGCACATGGACTGGTACCGGATCAGCGGCGACGGCACGCAGCTGGTGGTCTTCGACGAGGGCGACCTGACGGTGGTCCCGGCGTACGAGCCGGGCGACCTGGACTCCACCGTCTACATCGACATGCGCCGCATCCTGCACGAGGCGAACCCGCCCACCGAGTGGCGGCAGGCGTTCGACGAGGCCGGGCGGATCATCCGCGACTACTTCTGGGCGCCGGACATGTGCGGCATCGACTGGCCGGAGATCCTCGACCAGTACCGTCCGCTGGTCGAACGGGTCGCCACCCCGGACGAGTTCGCCGACCTGCAGCGCGAGGTCCTCGGCGAACTGGGCACCTCGCACGCGTACGTGGCGTCCGCCCGCCGCAGCGAGGGGCCGCCGCACTACCAGCGGCCGATCGGGCTGCTCGGCGTCAACTTCCTCCACACCAAGGACGGCCGGTGGGTGGTCACCCGCATCCTGCCGGGCGAGTCCTCGGACTCCAAGGCGCGTTCGCCGCTGGCCGGCACCGGCATCCTGGAGGGCGCGGCGCTCACCCACGTCGACGGCCGCGCCGTCGACCCGGACGCCGGTCCCGGCCCGTTGCTGTCGGCCGCGGGCGGCACCACGGTGGAGCTGACCTTCGTCCCGCCCGACGGCGGGCATCCGCGCCGGGTCGCGGTGGTGCCGCTGGTGGACGAGCGGCCGCTGCGCTACCAGGACTGGGTGGCCAAACGACGCGCGGTCGTACGGGCGTTGAGCGAGGGGAAGTGCGGCTACCTGCACATCCCCGACCTCGGGGGCTCGGGCTGGGCGCAGTTCAACCGCGACCTGCGCATCGAGATCGTCCATCCGGCGCTCATCGTCGACGTGCGCGGCAACGCGGGCGGCAACATCAGCGACCTGGTGGTGGAGAGCCTGACCCGCAAGATCCTCGGCTGGGACCACACCCGCCACGCGCAGCCGGTGAGTTATCTCGGCAACGCCCCGCGGGGCCCCATCGTGGCACTGGCGGACGAGGCGACGGCCTCCGACGGCGACATGATCACCGCCACGTTGCGGCTGCTGGGCATCGGCCCCGTGGTGGGCCACCGCACCTGGGGCGGCGTGGTCGGCATGACCGGCCGGCACCGGCTGGGCGACGGCACGGTGATCACGGTGCCGATGAACGCCGCCTGGTTCGAGGCCTACGGCTGGGCGGTGGAGAACTACGGCGTGGAGCCGGACATCCCCGTCATCCGCACGCCGTTGGACTGGGCGGAGGGCCGCCGCACCGACCTGGAGGTCGCCGTGCAGACGGCACTGGACCTGCTGGAGAAGCACCCGGCCTCCACACCGCCCGATCTGTCCGACCGCCCGGACCGGCGGCGGCCGCCGCTCCCCCCGCGTCCCTGAACCTCCCCTCCCCGTCAGGGACGGCGGACGGGTACCGCCGAGGAAGGTCGCGTCGAGGAAGGTCCCGTCGAGGACGAGGAAGGGGCGCGCCCGGTACGGACGCGCCCCTCCTTCACGCCTTGACCACGCGGGTCAGGCCCGCTCGTGCCGCTCGTCGATCTCCTCCGGCGAGCGCCGGCGGTCGCGGTCGCCCTTGGGCATGCCCTCCGGGGGCTGCTTGGACGGCTGACCCTGGCCGGGCTCGCGGTGCTGCGGCTTGCCCGGCTGGCGCATCGGGTCGCCGGCCATGCCCTGAGCACGCTCGCGGGTCTGGCCGATACGCTCCTGCCCCTGGGGCTGAGCCTGCGGGCGGTGCTGCTGCCCGGCCTTGTTTCGCGTGGGGTCGTTCTTGCCCATGATCACTCCTTCGTGATGTATGGAATGGGCCTCGACCAGGCTGACACGGCCGGACACAGTACGCATTTCGGACGAACGCGGTCCGTGAACAGCGCTGGTCAGACGGGCCTTTCCGAGCGGGCGCGTTCGTCGGCGGCGCCGCCCCGGCCGACGAGTCCGTGCCGGACGCCGCCCGCGGCGGCGATCCTCGGCGCCAGGCGGCGCATCTCGCGCCGCCCCAGGACGCCGCCGATCAGGCCGGGCACGTACCCGCGTACGGACTGCATCCCGCGCAGCCACCACTGGGCGTAGACGTGCGGCGAGCGGCGGGCGATGCCGTCCGCGATGCGCGCGACGGCCGGTCCCAGCGGGTAGGTGCGGTTGGCGGGCCAGGGCAGCCGGGCGCGGGCCTCACGCATCAGGGCGTCCTCGTCGGCGCCCCGCACCATGTCGGTGTCGGTCCAGCTCAGGTACCCCACACCGACCTTGACGCCCTTGAAGCCGACCTCGGCCCGCAGGCAGTGCGCGAACGCCTCCGCCCCCGCCTTGCTGGCGCAGTACGCGGTCATCAGCGGCGCCGGGGTGATCGCGGCGAGCGAGGCGATCTGCAGCAGGTAGCCGCGCGAGGCGAGGAGCGCGGGGAGGAATGCGCGCGCGGTGACCACGCTGCCCAGCAGGTTGACCTGGACGACCCGTTCGAAGTCGGCGGGATCGACGTCCAGGAACGGACCGCCGGTCGCCACACCGGCGTTGGCGACCACCACGTCGACGCGGCCGTAACGCTCCAGGACCTCGGCGGCCACCCGGGCCATCGCCTCCCGGTCGGTGACGTCGGCCGTCCAGTGGCCGGTGTCCGGGCCGATCTCCGCTGCGACGCCCTTGAGTTCGTCCGGTTCCAGCCCCACCAGCGCCAACCGGGCGCCGCGCGAGGCGAGTTCACGGGCGAGCACCGCCCCCACCCCACGGGCGGCACCGGTCACCACCGCCACCTGCCCGTCCAGCGACCTGCTCATGCCGTCTCCTCCTTGACCTGCGTTCCGGGCCGCAGATGGTCCTCGACGAGGGTGCGTACGACGCCGGCGACCGCGGCCGGCGCCTCCAGCGGCGTCATGTGGCCGAGGCCCGGCAGTTCGGTGAGCCCGGCGAACCGGGAGAGCCGGGCGGCCATGCCGTGGGCGTGCACCGGCGGGGTGAGCTTGTCGGCCCCGCCCACCAGCACGGCGGTGGGCGCACGCAGCGCGGACACACCCGCGTCCAGGTTGAGCCCGGCCAGCACCCGGCCCCACGCGGCGCGCTGCCGGCGCCCGCAGGCGTGCACGATGCGCGCGGTGGCGGCCGTCAGCTCCCGGCTCGACGCCGCGCCCAGGATCCCGTACTTGAGCGCGGCCCGGGTCACCGCGGACTGCGGGCCGAGCGGCGCGGAACTGACCAGCAGGAAGCGGTGGAAGGCGTCGCGCACCCGCTTGCTGCGCACCCGCGGCGGCAGCACCGCGGCCTCGGTGAGCAGCCGCCCGCTGCCCGTGCTGGCCAGCAGCACCGCGGCGGTACGGGACTGCACGGCGGCCCGGTCGCCGGCCGCCATCGCGGTCATGCCGCCCATGGAGTGGCCGACCAGCACCACCTTCTCGTCGCCCTCGACGGCGGCCTCCAGGACCGCGGTGAGGTCGTCGGCGAGCGCGCCGGTGCCGTAGCCGCCGCGCCGCGGGGTGCCGCTGCCGCCGTGGCCGCGCTGGTCGTAGGCCACGACCCGGTACTCCCCGGCCAGTTCGTGGATGAGCGGGGCCCAGAACAGGGTGCTGCACGTCCAGCCGTGGATCAGCACCACGGTGGGCGCCGCGCCGGCCTGCGGGCCGTACTCCTCGACGTGGATCCGGGTGCCGTCCGCGGAGCGCACGGAGTGCGTGCGCCGGGCGGCCGGGAGGTCGAAGACGGACGCGCTCACGAGGCCACCTCCACGCGCTCCGGGCGCCCCTCGCCGGCACCGGCGGGGAGGACCTCGTACTCCTGGAGGTCCAGCCGGCGCGTGGCGCGCCGGAACTCCGCGGTGGTCCCGGGCCAGACGGTGGTGTTGCGGCCCTGGTCGTCCAGGTACCAGCTGACGCAGCCGCCGGTGTTCCACACGGTGCGGGTCATCCGGCACTGCACCGCCTCGTTCCAGGACCGGACGGCCTCCGGGCGGGCGTCGAGCGCTGCGGCCCCGGTGGTGTCCAGCGCGCGCAGGTAGGCGGCGACGTAGTTCAGCGAGGACTCGATCATCAGGATCATCGAGCTGTTCCCGAGGCCGGTGTTGGGCCCGATGACGAACAGCAGGTTGGGGAAGCCGTCGACGGCGCAGCCGCGCAGCGCGGCCATGCCGCCCTTCCAGTGCTCGGCCAGCGAGCGGCCGTCGGCACCGAACACCCGGTCCCCGATGGGCATGTCGGTGACGTGGAAGCCGGTGCCGAAGACGATGGCGTCCACCTCGCGCTCGGTGCCGTCCGCCATGACCAGGGTCGAGCCGCGCACCTCCTTCAGCGCGGAGGCGACGACCTCGGTGTTGGGCCGCGCGAGCGCCGGGTAGTAGTCGTTCGACAGCAGGATGCGCTTGCAGCCGATCCGGTAGTCGGGGGTCAGCTTGGCGCGCAGCGCCGGGTCCTTGACGGACTTGCGCAGGTGCGAGGCGGCGACGGCCTGCGCGCCGCGCATCATCGCCGGGCGCTTGGTGAACGCGCCCACCTGGAACTCGCGGATCAGCCACAGTAGTCCGCGCCGCGCCCTGGCGGTGACCGGCACCGTGCCGTGCAGCCACTGCTCGGCCCGGCTGATCCCGCGGTCCATGCGCGGCATCACCCACGGGGGCGTCCGCTGCACCACGGTCAGGCTCGCCACGTCGGGCTGGATCGCGGGCACGATCTGGATCGCGGAGGCCCCGGTGCCGACCATGGCGACCCGCTTGCCCGTGAGGTCGAAGTCGTGGTCCCACTGCGAGGAGTGGAAGACCCTGCCCGGGAAGGCGTCCAGGCCCGGGACGTCCGGCAGCTTGGGGTCGGACAGCGGCCCGGTGGCCGAGACCACGACGTCCGCGGTGAGTTCGCCCCGCGAGGTGGTGATGCGCCAGTGCCGGGCGCCGGCGTCCCAGCGGGCCTCGGTCACCTCCGTCTCGAGCCGCAGGTGCGGGCGGAGGCCGAAGGTGTCCGCGACCTTTTCCAGGTAGGCCCGGATGTGCGGCTGGCCGGAGAAGGTGCGCGGCCACCGGGGGTTGGGCGCGAAGGAGAACGAGTACAGGTGCGAGGGAACGTCGCAGGCGCACCCCGGGTAGCTGTTGTCCCGCCACGTGCCGCCGACGGAGTCCCGGCGTTCCAGGACGACGAAGTCGGTGATCCCCTCGCGTCGCAGCCGCACGGCGGCACCCAGTCCGCCGAACCCCGATCCGATCACCGCAACCCGCACGTGCTCGCTGTGTCCGGCCATACCGCCGCCTCTCGGTGCCGCCCCTGTGCCGAATCGTGCCAGCGTTCACTGGCACGGTCGGAGCGTAGACCAGAAGGCGTTACCAGCGGTAGAGGTCGGGCCGCGCGATGTGGCGCGGACACGGCATAGGCTGACCGGCGTGGCAACGCACGAGCGTGAGTACCGGATGGACGAGCTGGCGGAGGCGGCCGGAGTCCCGGTCCGCACCGTCCGCTTCTACCGGGAGCGCAAGCTGCTTCCGCCGCCGCGCCGCGAGGGCCGGATCGCCTGGTACAACGACCACCACCTGGCCCGGCTGCGGACCGTGACGGCCCTGCTGGAACGGGGCCACACCCTCGGCGGCATCGCCGAGTTGATGGACGCCTGGGAGAGCGGCCGCCGCGACGTCGGCGAGCTGCTCGGCCTGGACCCGGGGCTGCCCACCCGCTGGTCGGAGGAGGAGCCGCTGCGGCTCACCCCCGAGGGCCTCGCCGACCACTACGGGGACCAGGCCACCGCGGAGAACCTGGCCACCGCCCTGGACGTCGGCTACATCGCCGTCGACGGTGACGACGTCGTCCATGTCAGCCGCCGCCTGCTGGAGGCGTCGGCCGCGCTGGTCCGGGAGGGCATCCCGCTCGCCGAGGTGCTGGCCGCCGGCCGCGACATGCGGGGCCGCATGGACCTGCTCGCCGAGCTCTTCGTCGAGCTGGCCCGCACCTACGTCCTGCCGGACGCCGAGGCCGACCTCCAGTCCGGCGACACCACCCGGCTCACCGAGGCCATCGCCCGGCTGCGCCCCCTCGTGCAGGCCGTCGTGGAGGCGGAGCTCGCCCTGGCGATCGACCGCAGGCTCCGCGAGGAACTCAAGCGCTGACCCCGCAGCCGCCCCCGGGCGGCCCGCGTTCCCGGAACGGCGGCGCGCATCCGTACTGTGGACGTATGACGCTCGATCTCGACGCCTATCTCGCCCGCATCGGCTGGACCGGGGATCGCCGTCCCACGGCGGAGGTGCTGCGGTCCGTGCACCGCGCCCACCTGCTGGGCATCCCGTTCGAGAACCTCGACCCGGTCCTGGGCCACGCCCCCTCGCTCGCGCTGCCCGACCTGGAGGCCAAGCTCGTCCGCGGTACGCGCGGCGGCTACTGCTACGAGCACAACACCCTGTTCGCCGCGGCGCTCACCGCCCTCGGGTTCCGGGTCACGCTGCTCACCGCGCGCGTCCTGGTCGGGGCGAAGCCGGGGGACGTCCGCCCCCGTACGCACATGCTGATGCTCACCGACGTGCCCGGCGAGCCGGTGCCGTGGGTGAGCGACGTCGGCTTCGGCAGCATCGGCTCCCTGCTGGAGCCGCTGCCGCTGGTCGCGGACGTGGAGCTGCACGACGCGCCGCGCCGCCACCGGCTGGTCCACGCGCCGCACGACGGCCCGCTGGAGCTGTGGAAGCTCCAGGCGCACCTGCCCGGCACCACGGACGACGGGTGGGAGGACCAGTACGCCTTCACCGTCGAGCCCTTCCAGGCCCCCGACTACGAGGTCATCAACTGGCACGTGGCGACCAACCCGCGCTCCCCCTTCTCGCACGGCGTCTACGTCCAGCGCACCACCGGCGACGCCCACCTCTCCCTCACCGGGCGGCACCTCACGGAGACGGCCGCCGACGGCACCCGCAAGGAGCGCGAACTCGCCGACGCGGACGAGGTGCTGCGGGTCCTCGCGGACGACTTCGGCGTACGGCTCCCCGAGGGGACGCGCCTGCCGCAGTGATTGGTGCGGCGGGCCGGGGGCCGGGACTACGACGCGTCCTTGCCCTCGGCCAGGGTGTGCGCCACCAGCGCGTTGGCGTGGCCGTGCCCGAGGCCGTGCTCGGTCTTCAGCCAGCCGACCAGCTCCATGTGCCGGCTCAGCGGGGAGGAGCGGATGAGCTCCTTCCATTCCCCCACCGGCCGCCCGTACTTCTTCTCGATCGCGGGGAAGTAGCTCGCGGGGCCCTTCACGTTCTCCGTCATGCCTGGTGGACCGCGCGGCCGTCGCGAACTCATCGGACGGGGGCCATGACCCGCGTCACACGCCCGCCCACCGGCTGCCGTACCGCGGCCGGGCCCGGCGGGCGTTCGCCGGGTCAGGTGAATCCGGCCGGTTCGCGGCGTGCCGCCGGGCGCCGCATGCCTAGCGTGGCGGCGGGAACGACACCAGGTGGGCCGGACGGGGGTGACCGCATGACGGTCGAGGACAAGCGCTCGGTGAGCATGAGGATCTTCGGGGACCTGCTCAGGGCGCTGCGCGAGGGCCGCGGGCTCACCCTGGACGCGGTGGCGGCGCACACGGGCTACTCGAGGTCGCAGACCGTCAAGATCGAGTGCGGGGAGCGCATCGCCAGCACGGCGTTCATCGACCGCGCCGAGCAACTGCTGGGCTCCCCCGGGGTGCTGAAGGCCGTGGCACCCCATCTGTCCCGGGAGAAGCTGCCCGTGGGGTACGGGGAGTACGCGGACGAGGAGGCCCGGGCGCTGAGCCTGGGAACGTACAACACCCACGTCATTCACGGCCTGTTGCAGACCGAGGCGTACATCCGTGCCGTGTTCGGAGCCCGCTGTCCGGCCCTGGAGGAGGACGAAGTCGAGCGCTGGACCGAGGACCGGCTGGCCCGCCAGGCCCTGATCACCCGCAGGCCCGTGTGCATGCTCTCCTTCGTCCTTGAGGAGTGGCTCCTGCGCCGCCCGACAGGCGGACCGGCCGTAATGAGAGAGCAGTTGCGGCACCTCGTCGAAGTGGGGCGGCGGCGCAACGTCCAGATCCAGGTGATGCCGGCGCGGTACGAGGCGCACGCCGGCCTCGACGGCCCCTTCACCTTCCTGGAGAATCCCGAACGCCACCTGCTCGCCTACGCTGAAGGTCAGGTCGGGGGCCTGCTCACCGATGACCGGAAAAGGGTCAGCCTGCTCCACCAGCGCTATGGCATGATCCGGGCGCAGGCCCTCACGCCGGAGGACTCGGCCAAGGTGATCGAGCAGATTGCGGGTGAACTGTGAGCGCTCTCGTGTGGTTCAAGTCCCGTCACAGCGGCAGCGACGGCGGCGAATGTGTGGAAGTTGCGGTCGGCCCGGCCGCCGTCCACGTACGGGACTCCAAGGACAGGTCCGGCCCCGTTCTGGCCTTCGAGCCGGAGGCGTGGACCGCGTTCGTGGCCTTCGCCGGCCAATTGCCCGACCCCCAAGGATAGTTACCAACCGGTAACCCAAACGCCGGTTTCCGCTCACCCGCACCCGCGAACGTACGGTGCATGACAACCCTCAAAACCCTCGACTGGAGACGCGGCGCCGTCGTGGCGGCGATCATCGTCGCCGGCGTGTCCGGCATCGCCCTCCCCGCCGACGCGCACGCCGCCGGGCACACCCCCGGCACGGTGGCGGCGGCCACCACGGCGGCCACCACGGCCGCCGCGACGGCCTCCGCCACCGCCCCGGTCGACCACGAGACCTGGCTGAGCGACGTCCGCCCGGTGATCGACCAGGCGCACGCCTACCTCCAGGAGCGCACGTCCGCCGTGCGCCCCGGCGAGAAGCCGGCGATCGTGCTGGACATCGACAACACCGCGCTGGAGACCCACTTCGACTGGTGGTTCCCGCCGGCCGTGGCACCGACCCTCGACCTCGCCCGGTACGCGGACTCCCGCGGCGTGGCCGTCTTCTTCGTCACCGCGCGCCCGGACTTCATCCACCCGGCCACCCGCTACAACCTCGACCGCGTGGGGTACCCGGTCACCGGGCTCTACGGCCGCTCGATCCCCGACCTGTTCGAGGAGGTCAGCGCGTACAAGACCGCGCAGCGCGCCGCCATCGAGAGGCGCGGCTACACGATCGTCGCGAACATCGGCAACAACACCGGCGACCTGGTGGGCGGTCACGCCGAGCGCACCTTCAAACTCCCGGACTACGACGGCCTGCTCGACTGACCCCGTCCCGGACCCGCCGGCGCCCGGGGAAGGATCGTTCCCCGGGCGTTCACCATGCCCTCATGCGCGGGCTTCGTACGGGCTCGACCTGCGGCTTAGCTTCACGAGGTCCCGTTCGCCCGATGTAGACGAGGTGTAAATGTCCCTCCGGCACGCAATCGCAGCCCTGGCCGTCGTCCCCGCGCTCGTGGTCCCCACCGCGGCCCAGGCCGCCACCGCCCAGCACGGCCACGACCACGGCCACTCCCACCGGGCCGACTTCGACCTGCAGGCCCACCGCGGCGGCATCGGCATGACCACCGAGGAGTCCCTGGAGGGCTTCGGCAAGGCCCTGCGCCTCGGGGTGAGCACCCTGGAGCTGGACACCCACGTCACCAAGGACCAGAAGGTCGTCGTCAACCACGACCGCCAGATCAGCGCCCAGAAGTGCAAGGACACCGGCCCCGTGACGGCGGGCGACCCGATGTACCCCTACGTCGGCAAGTACATCAAGGACCTGACGCTGGCCCAGATCAAGACGATGGACTGCGGCTACCAGCAGCTGCCCGGCTTCTCCGAGCAGGAGCAGGTCAAGGGCCACCGCATGGTGGAGCTCAAGGACGTGCTGGGCCTGGTCAAGAGCTACAAGGCCAAGAAGGTCAAGCTCAACATCGAGACCAAGGTGGAGGCCGGCGCCCCCGAGCAGACCGCGCCGCGCGAGCTGTTCGTGCGCCGCGTCTTCGAGGAGATCCACCGCTCGGGCATCGAGAAGCAGGTCACCATCCAGTCCTTCGACTGGGGCGCCCTGAACGAGATGCACAAGCTCGCGCCGAAGTACCCGCTGGTGGCGCTCACCAACTACGACTTCCTCCAGGTCGGCAAGCCCGGCGCCTCCCCGTGGCTCGGCGGCATCGACGCCGACGACTACGACGGCGACTTCGTGAAGGCCGCCTCCGCCGTACCCGGCGTCAAGGCGCTCTCCCCGGTCTACGGCATGCCGCAGAACGGCACCGTCGCGGACCCGAACTTCAGGTTCTACGTCACCGAGAAGATGGTGGACGACGCCCACGAGCGCGGCCTGAAGGTCATCCCGTGGACCTGTGACGACAACCCGACCATCGAGGCCCTGATGGACATGGGCATCGACGGCATCATCACGGACTACCCCAACCACGTCCGGCAGATCATGGCCGACCGCGGCATGCGCCTGCCCAAGGCGTACTCCGCCCCGCGCCACTGACGACCGGCGCGCCGTACGCGTGACGCCCCCGGGACCCACCGGTCCCGGGGGCGTCGGCGCACGGTCAGCCGGCCGAGGTGGCGGGTTCCCCGGCGGGGCTCGCCAGGTGCTCCTCTGGGTGGACGCACTTGTAGAGGCACTGGGTGCGGGACATCGCGAAGACCCCGTAGCTGAGCACCGCGAACCCGGCCAGCGCGGGCAGCATCCAGTAGCCGGTGCGCGGCTGCTCACCGTAGAGCGTGACCCCCAGGCAGAACCCGACGACGGCGTCGCCGAGCGTCAGGGCGGGCTGGGAGGCGATCAGCGGTCCCCCCTGCATCGCGGTCCCCAGCAGGAACAGCGAGAACCCGCCGGCCGCGGCGAACGCGTAGGTCTGCCAGGACATCAGCCAGGCCACGACCCCCTCGTGCTCCAGGACGTACATGGACGACTTGATCAGCGCGGCCGTGAGGGCGTTGCCGACCGCGGCCCCGGCGCCCAGGCACGCGGCGCGCGTCAGGCCGTTGGGCCGCCGCAGCCCGGCGAGCACCAGCGCCGCGCCGAGCCCGCCGACGATCAGCAGCGTCGGCACCCACCAGATGCCCGGCACCTGCTCCCGCCCCCCGCGGGGCGCCATCGAGAAGAGGAACAACGCGAGGCCCCCGGCGATGCACGCTACGCTGACCCACGCCTTGCGGGACAGCTCGACGTGGAAGACCATGCCGCCGATCACCAGGGCCAGCGGCAGTTCCAGGATGAACACCGGCTGGACCGCGGCGAGCGAGCCCGTGCCCAGCGCCAGCGCCTGGAAGACCGCGGCGAGGATGACGCCGAGGATGCCGGCGAGCCAGACGGGGGTGCGCAGCAGGTCCTTCATCAGACCCAGGCGCAGGGACTTCGAGGCGGGGACGGTGAGCACCGCGCGTCGCTGCAGGACCGTGCCGTAGGCGTTGCTGCAGGCCGCGAGGACGGCGAAGAGGATGGAGATCATGACGCAGGCACCACTCCCGCGTGCTCGGCCGCGGTCGTCCTCGTCCGGCTCGGCGCCGGACGACGCTCGACGTTCCTATGGTTTCGTCCGGTTTTCAGCGTGAATGGAAAGTCTAACGTCGAACGTATGCGGAGGCCCGCCGCGCTCCGTGGGCACGGGGGCCGCGGTCACAGCGCCGCGCGGTCGCCGGTGTCCACCGGCTCCGTGGCGTTCGCCCCGCGCAGGGCGTCGGAGCGCACCTCGTCCGCGGTCAGCACGTAGCCCGTCGTGGAGTCGGTGGTGGAGCGGGCGAAGACCACCCCGTAGACGCGTCCGGAGGTGTCCAGCAGCGGGCCGCCGGAGTTGCCGGGGCGCACCACGGACCGGACCTGGTAGATGTCGCGGGTGACCGTGCCGTCGCCGTAGATGTCCTGGCCGGTGGCGCGGATGCGCCCGGCCACCGTCGCCGCGCGCAGGTCGAGGCCGCCGTCCTGCGGGTAGCCCGCCACGACGGCGCCGTCGCCGCGCACCGCGTCGTCGGTGAAGTCCAGCGCGGGCGCGTTCAGCCCCGGGACGTCCAGGACGGCGATGTCCTTGCCGGGGTCGAAGAGCACGACGGTGGCCCGGTAGGCCCGGCCGGTGCCGCCGACCTGCACCGCGGGGTCGTCCACCCCCGCCACCACGTGGGCGTTGGTCATCACGTGCTCGTCGGCGTAGACGAAGCCGGTGCCCTCCTGGCCCTGGCGGCGGCCGTCCACGTTGGCGACGCCCTCGATCTTGACCGTGCTGCGGGCCGCGGCGCCGGCCGCGGCCGCGGTGACGCTGTCCCCGGAGGGCGCGGGCACCCCGTTGACGGGCTCGGACTCGAAGGGGTTGAACACCTGCGGGAACCCGGCCTCGGCCAGCGCGCTGGTCGCCTTGCTGAACCAGGTCGGTGCCTGCCGGGGCATGGTGTCCTGGACCGCGCCCAGCACCTCGGACCCGCGGATCGACTGGGACAGCACGCTGGAGGAGGACGTCACCAGCACGCTCGCGGCCACCCAGGAGACCAGCAGCACGGCCACCGCGTTCGCCACCGCGCCGCCCGCCCCGTCGACCCAGCGCAGCGGGCCCCAGTCCAGCCCGGTCCGCGCCTTCAGGGCGAGCCCGGAGGCCAGGGCGTGCCCGCCGGCCGCGGGCACCAGGACGGTGAGCAGCGCGACCAGCGTGGCCCGCGGTGTGCCCGGCTCGACGTACTGCAGTACGTACGGCAGCAGCCACACGCCGACCACCGCACCGCCGAGGAAGCCCGCGAGCGAGACGCAGCCCGCGACCAGTCCCCGCCGGAAGCCGGCGACGGCGTAGGCGACGGTCAGCACCAGCAGCAGGAGGTCGAGCAGGTTCAACCGAGGGGCCTTTCGACGAAACCCTGTGGACCAGTGAAAACGCACATTAACTGACCATAGGTTCCCTTTTGCGGCGCACCGCACGCAGATTCCGTCACATCCGCCCCGCCTACCCCGGATCGCCGTGGAATCGCATGGGAAAGGCCCGGCGCGGCTTCCGTGTGCAACCACGGACTCCGGCACCGGGCCCTCCGTCGCACCGCACCCCGTCCCCACGGGTCGGCGCGTGCGGGGCCTTCCCACCGCTCAGGGGCGGCCCCGCAGCTCATTCCCCCTACATGTGGACGACCGGGGCGGCGTCAGCATTCCCGTCCCGGGCGGGAATTCCGCGCCGGTACATCAGGAAGCTGATCACCAGACCGGCCGCGAAGAAGGCCGCGGCCCACCAGTAGGCCGTCGCGTAGCCCTCCAGGGCGGCCCGTGCCTTCACCAGCGGATCGGTGCGGTGGGCCAGGGCGTAGTCGGTGGCGGCACCGGTGGCCAGGGTGTTCAGCAGCGCGGTGCCGATCGAGCCGCCGACCTGCTGCATGGCGTTGACCGTGGCGGAGGCCACACCCGCGTCCTCGGCCCCGACACCGGCGGTGGCCAGGTTCATCGCGGGCGGGAAGATCAGGCCCATGCCGAGGCCGACCACCAGCAGCGGCGGCAGTACGTCGGCCGCGTAACCGCTGTCCAGGCCGAGCCCGGTCAGCCAGACCAGGCCCGCCGCCGACAGGCCGAAGCCGGTCGGCACCACGGGCTTCGGGCCCACCCGGGGCACCAGCACCGTGGTGGCGACCTGGGCGCCGACCATCAGGGCGCCGACCATCGGCAGGAAGGCCAGGCCCGTCTCGACCGCGGAGAAGCCGAGGGTGAGCCGCAGGTAGTAGGTCAGGAAGAGGAAGACCGCGAACATGCCGGCGCTGGAGACCAGCGAGGCCGCGAAGGAGGCACCCCGGTTGCGGTCGAACAGCACGCGCAGCGGCAGCAGCGGGTGCCGCGCCCGGGTCTGCCACCAGGCGAAGGCGGCCAGCAGCACTGCCCCCGCGGCCAGGTAGCCCCACACCTGCGGCGAGCTCCAGTCGTGGCTCTCGGCGTTGGAGAAGCCGAAGACGACGGCGAACAGCCCGGCGGAGACCAGCGCGGTGCCCGGCAGGTCGATCGTCGCGCCGGGACGGCGGCCCGCGCGCCGCAGCAGGGCCACGCCGCCGAGGAAGGCGGCCAGGGCGAAGGCCAGGTTGACGTAGAGGGTCCAGCGCCAGTCCAGGTACTCGGTCAGCAGACCGCCGAGCAGCAGGCCGACGGCCGCGCCGGAGCCCGCGATGGCGCCGTAGATGCCGAAGGCGCGGTCGCGCTCCTTGGCGTCGGTGAAGGTCGTGGTGAGCAGCGACAGCGCGGCGGGCGCGAGGAGCGCGCCGAAGGCGCCCTGCAGGGCCCGGGCGGTCACCAGCATCTCGAAGCTGCCGGCGGCGCCGCCCAGCGCGGAGGCCGCGGCGAAGCCCACGACGCCGACGAGGAAGGCGTTCTTGCGGCCGAAGAGGTCCGCGATCCGGCCGCCGAGCAGCAGCAGGCTGCCGAAGGCCAGGGCGTAGGCGGTGACGATCCACTGCCGGTTGCCGTCGGTGAAGCCGAGGTCGGCCTGGGCGGAGGGGAGGGCGATGTTCACGATGGTCGCGTCGAGCACGACCATCAGCTGTGCGATCCCGATGACGGCGAGGACCCACCAGCGCTGCGCCGCCGGGGCGTCGCTCGCGTTCGTCTCGGCCGGCACGGCAGGTGCGGCGGTGGTCTGGGACATGCGGAACGTGCTCCAGTCGGTCGCGAGGAGGGCAGGGTGCGCCCGTGCGCCGGGGACCCGACGCGATACGAAACCGTTTCGTACACACAGAGACTAGGGAGCCCCTTATCGAAACGCAAATGTTTCGATCGCATGGACGCAACCGGCTGCCTAGAGTGGGTGCCGACGACGAGGAGGTGCGGGCCGTGGCCGAGCAGCACGCGGGAGATCGCCCCGAGAAGGCGATCCTGGAACGGATCAGCGCGATGGTCTCCGACGAGAGGACCCTGCGCGAGCTCCTCAGCGAGGGGCAGATGGACAGCGGGACCGAGCGGGCGCGGCTCGACGCCCTGGAGCGCGAGCTCGACCAGTGCTGGGACCTGCTCCGCCAGCGCCGCGCCAAGACCGAGGCCGGCGGGGACCCCGGCGAGGCGCAGGTGCGCTCCTCGCGCACCGTGGAGGGCTACCAGTCGTGAAGAGCGACGCGAAGGTCTCGGACGCCACCGGCGCACGGCGCTACGAGGCGCACGTCGACGGCAGGCTCGCCGGCTTCGCCACGTACATCCGCACGCCCGAGATGGTCGCGTTCCTGCACACCGAGGTGGACCCGGAGTTCGAGGGCCGGGGCGTGGGCTCGGCGCTGGCCCGCCACGCGCTGGACGAGGCACGCGAGCGC
Organism: Streptomyces sp. NPDC005722; assembly: GCF_040630935.1. Classification (NCBI taxonomy): domain Bacteria; kingdom Bacillati; phylum Actinomycetota; class Actinomycetes; order Kitasatosporales; family Streptomycetaceae; genus Streptomyces; species Streptomyces sp. NPDC005722. The sequence continues at coordinate 18,362 of NZ_JBEXYN010000010.1, read as the reverse complement.
GGGCAGAGCGTGCTCCCGGCCTGCCCGTTCATCGCGGGGTGGATCGCGCACCACCCGGAGTACGAGGACCTGGAGTACCGCCCGCGCAGCGCGGTCAGCGACTGAGCCTCCGGCGGACGGCCCGTTGTCGCGTGCGGCGCCGTTGCCCGGCACGATTGGTGCGGGCCTGCGCAAGTTGCGGTGGGGTCGTGGCCGCGCCGGCGCACTCCCCCAGCCTTCGGCCGGGGGGACCCCCAGAACGCTCGCGGTTTACCCCCACATCGTCGGCCGCCACTCGTCTCCCCCAGCCCTCGGCCAAGGGGAGCACCCCACCGCACCCCCTCCCGAGGTACGGGCGCACAACGGCCGGTGGGGGCATGAGGGCAGTCCGGGGCGCCCCGAACCGCTCACTGACCCGCGGCCCCACGGTTCAGGCCCGCATCATTCGGCACCGAATCCCACCACTCGTCTCCCCCTCCGGCCGATGTGGCCGCATTGCCGGCGGGGGGACGGAGGCAGTCCGGAGTTGCCCCCCACGTCTGCGTCGGGCCCCGTCCCTCCCGTTGGGCGGGCGCCGTTCTCGCGTGGGCGATAACAGCCGGCGAGGGGTGCCTCGAACAGGTGGGGTGCCCCGGACTGCCTTGTGACCACCCACCGGCCGTTGTGCGCCCATACGACGGGAGGGGGTGTGGCGGGGTGCGCCCGGAAACGACGAGCGGCGGACGCGGTGCCCAAGGATGTGGACCTAAACCGCGAGCGTTCTGGGGGTCCCCCCCGGCCGAAGGTTGGGGGAGTGCGCCGGCGCGGCGCCGACCCCAACACAAGGTGCGAGACCCGCACCAATCGTGCCGGGCAATCGGGCGGGAGGATGGGGGAGAAACCGCAACCCCAGCCACAAACGACCCGCGCACACTCAGCGACCCGGCGCAACCCCCAGCGCGGGCAGCACGACCGCGTCGATGTACCGGTGCATGAACGCCGCGTCGACCTCCACGTCCTCCAGCAGACGCCGCGTGACCACCGCGCCGAGCATCATGTGCGGCATGAACTCGGCCGCGGGCACGGCCGCGTCGATCTCACCGCGCCCGGCGGCCCTGCCCAGCAGTTGCCGCACCCCGGTGAGCTCGGGCTCGATCAGGTGCTGGCGCATCGCCTCGGCGAGGTCCGGATTCGTGGCGGAGGCGTGGGCCAGGCCCCGTATCAGCGGGGTGTCCACGTCCGAGCCGTCGCCGATGCGGTCGGCGAGTTCGTGCAGGTCGCCGGGGAGCGAACCGGTGTCGACGTTCTCCACGTGCACCGGCTTGGTGCACCGGAGCGCGGTCACGACCAGCTCGGGCTTGCTCTTCCACTGCCGGTAGAGGGTGGCCTTGCTGGACCGGGTCCGGGTGGCGACCGCGTCCATGGTCAGCGCGTCGTACCCGACCTCGCGCAGCAGGTCGATCACCGCGCCGTACAGCTCCTGCTCCCGCTCGGGCGTCAGCCGGGTGCGGCGCGCCGGTGCGCTCGCGTCGGTCGTCATGTCCCTGCTCCGTCTCTCGTCCCCTGCGAAACGGTTCCGTATCCGAACGACAATATGGCACCGCCCACCGAAACCGAAACGTTTCGATGGGCGGCGCACACGGTACGGGCCGTGCGGCGTCAGGCCAGCGAGGCCGTGAGGGTGATCTCCGTGCCCGCCAGCGCCTTGCTCACCGGGCAGTTCGCCTTGGCGTCCTCGGCCGCCTTGACGAACTCCGCCTCGTCCATCCCGGGCACCTCGCCCTCGACGGTCAGGTGGATGCCGGTGATGCCGGTGCCCGGCTTGAAGGTGACGTCGGCCTGGGTGCGCAGCCGGGTCGGCGGGGTGCCCGCCTTGCCGAGACCGGCCGACAGGGCCATCGAGAAGCAGCTGGAGTGGGCGGCGGCGATGAGCTCCTCCGGGCTGGTCTTCCCGCCCGGCTCCTGCGAGCGGGCGACCCAGGTCACCGGGTACTCCCCGATGCCGGAGGAGTCGAGGGTCACGACCCCGCTGCCCTCCGTCAGACTGCCGTCCCAGACGGTGTGCGCGACGCGCGTGGTGGACATGGTGGTTCCTCCCGAGTGCGGAGTACGGCTGCGGCGGGTCCAAGTCTTCACCACGGCAGGCCGCTTCGCGAAGCGATCACCAGCGCCGTGACGGTCGTGTTGCCCTCTGTCAAACGAGCCGTCACCCACAAGGGTGGCTGTATGCAGGGATTTCACCGACCCGCCCCCCGCCGGCGCGTCGCCGCCCTACGTTCGGGACCTGGGACGCGGACGTCAAGGAGTGAGCCTGGTGGTCGAATCCGTGCGGGTACCGATCCTCGCTTCGTGGGAACGCTGCCGGAGCGCCGGCCTCGACCCCGAGAGGTTCGACGTCCCGTACAGCGACGACCTCGACCCCACCGGAGCCCTGGTCCGGGCCGCGGCCCCCGTCCTCGACCGGCTCGCCGGCACGCTCTCCGGCACCCGCACCGCCGTCCTGCTCACCGACGACCGGGGCCTGGTGATCGACCGCCGGGCCGCCGAACCCCCGCTGCTGCCCGCCCTGGACCGGGTCCGGCTCGCCCCCGGGTTCAGCTACCACGAACTCGACGCCGGGACCAACGGCATCGGCACGGCGCTGGCCGCCCGGCAGCCCGTCCGCGTCTGCGGCGAGGAGCACTTCTCCGCCGCCCTGCGCGGCTTCAGCTGCTTCGGGGTGCCCGTCCGCCACCCGGTCAGCGGCCGGGTGGAGGGCGTGCTCGACCTGACCAGCCTGTCCGGCGACGCCCACCCCCTCATGGCCGAACTCGCCCGCGGCTGCGCCCTCGCCATCGAGCAGCGGCTCCTCGAGGAGTGCGGCGAACGCGAACGCGCCCTGCTGCACGACTACTTGAACGCCGAGCACCGCGGTGCCGGGTCCACCGCGCTGCGGCTCGACGGCGCCGGACGCGTCCAGGGCGTCGGGCCCCCCGCCGGACTCACCGACGGCGACGAGTCGGCCCTCGCCGAGACCGCGGCCGGACTGATCGCCGCCGGACGGCGCGAGGCGCTCGAACTCCCCCTCTCCCGCGGCCGTACGGCCCACTTGCTGTGCCGGCCCGTCGCGGGCGGCGCCGTCGTGGAGGTCAGCGTGCCCGGGGACGCCGGGGCACCGGGCGCCGCCCCGGCCGGGAGCCGCCCGCTGCTGGTCGGCGAGCCGGGGGTGGGCCGCCTCGCCGTCGCCGCGCGCCGCCGCCTGGAACTGCTCAGCGACGCCGCCCTGCGGATCGGCACCACCCTCGACGTCGCCCGCACCGCCCGCGAGATCGTCGAGGCCACCGTGCCCCGCTTCGCCGACCACGCGACCGTCGACCTCTTCCGCCCCGTCCTGCACGGCACGGCCCCCGGTGACACCGGGGCGGAGCTGCGCCGGGTGGCGGACGGCGGCGCGGCGCCCGCCGGCGCGTACGGCCCCTACGCCCGGGGTGAACCGATTCGCCTCGTGCCCGGCAGCCCCCAGGCCAGAGCCCTGTGCGCCGGCTCGGCGGTCCGCGACACCTCCCCCGGCCCGGACGGCGAACCCCGCGCCGTCATCGCCGTCCCGCTGCGCGCCCGCGACACCCTGCTGGGCGTCGCCACCTTCCAACGCGCCGCCCGGACCGAACCGTTCGCCGACGACGACCTGACCCTCGCCCGCGACCTGGCCGCCCGCGCCGCCGTCTGCATCGACAACGCGATGCTCTTCACCCGCGAGCACCACCTCGCCCTCGAACTCCAGCGCAGCCTGCTGCCGCGCGGCGTGGCGGAGCAGCACGCCGTGGACGTGGCCCACCGCTACCGCCCCGCGGCCCGTGGCCGGGTCGGCGGCGACTGGTTCGACGTCATCCCGCTCTCCGGGGCGCGCGTGGCGCTCGTCGTCGGCGACGTCGTCGGCCACGGCATCCACGCCGCCGCCGCCATGGGCCGGCTGCGTACGGCCGTGCACAACTTCTCCACCCTCGACCTGCCCCCGGACGAGTTGCTGGGCCGCCTGGACGACCTCGTCGTCCGCCTCGACGACGAGAGCGGCACCGGCCCCGGCCTCGCGGGCGCGACCTGTCTCTACGCGGTCTACGACCCGGTCGCCCGGCGCTGCCAGCTGGCCCGCGCCGGCCATCCGCCACCGGCGCTGCTCGCCCCCGACGGCGGGGTGCGCTTCCCCGACCTGCCCGCCGGGCCGCCCCTGGGCCTGGGCGGACTCCCCTTCGAGACAGCCGAGTTCGCGGTCCCCGAGGGCAGCGGCCTCGTCCTCTACACCGACGGCCTCATCGAGGGCCGCCACCTCGACCCGGACACCGGGATGCGCCGCCTCGGCCGGGCCCTCGCCGCCGTCCCGCGCGGCTGCCCGCCGGAGGAGGTGTGCGCGGCGGTCGAGGCCGCGCTGCGCCCCGTGCCCTCCGCCGACGACGTCGTCCTGCTCGTCGCCCGCACCCGCTCCCTGGACGAGCGCCAGGTGGCCTGCTGGGACGTGCCCGGCGACCCGGCGGCCGTCTCCGCCCTCCGGTCCGCCATCACCGGCCGTCTGCGGACCTGGGGCCTGGACGAGCTGGCCTTCACCACCGAGCTGATCGCCAGCGAGCTGATCACCAACGCCATCCGCCACGGCGCCGGCCCGGTACGTGCCACGCTGCTGCGCGACCGGGCCCTGGTCTTCGAGGTCGCCGACGCCAGCGGCACCTCCCCCCGGCTGCGCCGCGCGGCCACCACCGACGAGGGCGGCCGCGGCATCTTCCTCGTCGCCCAGCTCTGCCGCCGCTGGGGCACCCGCTACACCGACCGCGGCAAGGTCATCTGGACGGAGCAGCAACTCCCCGCGTGAGGGCCGCCACCGGCGGCCCCGCCTCCCGCCTCGCCCTGATGGCCTACCAGCCGTACGGGTGAGGCCGCGGAACAGGGGGGTTCCGGCTGTGCGCGGACGAGCTGTTGCCTACGGTGGGACCATGACCACGGCGGCAGACAGCGGTACGCACACGAGCACGGACACCTACGACGTCATCGTCATCGGCGCGGGCCCCACCGGGGAGAACCTCGCCGACCGGACCAGGCAGGCCGGACTGACCACGGTGGTGGTCGAGGCCGAGCTGGTCGGCGGTGAGTGCTCGTACTGGGCGTGCATCCCCAGCAAGGCGCTGCTGCGCCCGCAGGCGGCCCTGGACGCCGCGCGGGCGGTCGCGGGGGCGCGGGAGGCGGCAGGCGGCCGCCTGGACGCCGCGGCGGTGCTGGCCCGGCGCGACTACTGGACCTCCAGCTGGAAGGACGACGGGGCGGTGACCTGGCTGGACTCGGCCGGCATCGACCTGGTCCGGGGACGCGGACGTCTCGACGGGCCGCGCCGCGTCGTCGTCGAGACCCCGGACGGCGGCGAGCGCGTCCTGGTCGCCCGGCACGCGGTGGCGGTCTGCACGGGCACCCGCGCGCAACTGCCCGACCTGCCCGGCATCGCCGACGACCACGTGTGGACCAGCCGGGACGCCACCAGTTCCCCCGAGGTGCCCGGACGGCTCGTGGTGGTCGGCGGCGGAGTGGTCTGCGTCGAGATGGCGACCGCCTGGCGGTCCCTCGGCTCCGAGGTGACCGTGCTGGTCCGCGGCTCCGGGCTGCTGCCGCGCTGGGAACCGTTCGTGGGCGAACTCGTCGCGGACGGGATGCGCGCCGCCGGGATGGACATCCGCACCGGCGTCTCGGTCACGGAGCTGCGGCGCGACACGGAGTCCGGCCCGGTCACCCTGGTGCTCTCCGACGGTTCCGAACTCCTCACCGACGAGGTCCTGTTCGCCACCGGCCGGGTCCCGCACACCGACGACCTGGGCCTGGAGACGATCGGCCTGAGCCCCGGCTCGTGGCTGGACGTCGACGACACCTGCCTGGTCAAGGACGTCGAGGGCGGCTGGCTGTACTGCGCGGGCGACACCAACCACCGCGCCCTCCTCACCCACCAGGGCAAGTACCAGGGCCGCATCGCGGGCGCCGCCATCGCCGCCCGCGCCAAGGGCGAGCCGGTGGACACCGCCCCCTGGGGCCGGCACGCGGCCACCGCCGACCACGGCGCCGTCCCGCAGGTCGTCTTCACCGAGCCCGAGGCCGCGTCCGTCGGCATCACCGCGGCGCAGGCACGCCAGGAGGGCCGCCGCGTCAAGGTCGTGGACTACGAGATCGGCAACGTCTCGGGCGCCGGCCTCCACGCCGACGACTACAAGGGCAAGGCCCGCGCCGTCGTCGACCTGGACCGGGGTCACCTCGTCGGCGTCACCTTCGTCGGCCCGGCGGTCGGCGAGATGCTGCACTCGGCCACCATCGCCGTCGCCGGGGAGGTCCCGTTGGAGCGGCTGTGGCACGCCGTACCGGCCTTCCCCACGATGAGCGAGATCTGGCTGCGGCTGCTGGAGACCTACCGGGACGCGCCGGACGGCGAAGGCTGACGGAGACGGCGGCCCCGGGCGCCTGCCGATAGGATCGCGCCCTGCTCGTCGAGACCAGGTCGAGGGGACAGCTGAGGTGGGGATTTTCCGGCGCGGGCCGAAGCGTGACCAGCGGGACGCACCCCGCGATCCCGAGTACGCCTTCTTCTCGGTGGACGAGGGCGCGCGCTTCCGCGCGACCGTGCGCGAGTCGTTCGCCGAACTCGGACTGGAGGTCACCGTCTTCGCCGACATGGTGACCGACGACTCCGGCCGTCGCTTCGGGCTCGGCAACCTCGCCGCGCTCTGCCACAACGACCGCCGCGGCCCGCGCGTGTGGCCGCAGCTGGCACGGGAGCACGTCGGGGCGGTGCTGCGCACCCTCGACGGGCCCTCGCCGCTGGAGACGATGCCCGTCGAGGAGATCCGCGAACGGCTCTACCCGCGTCTGGTCCCGCCCGACGCGGTCGACCCGGAGACCTTCCGCTACGCCCGGGTCGCCGCGCCGGGGCTGCTGGAGGTGCTCGCCCTGGACCTGCCGGAGAGCGTGATGACGCTCGCCGACCACGCCCTGGGCCCGCTCGGCGACACCCGCGAGCTGCGCGGCCGCGCCCTGCTCAACCTGCGCGACCTGCCGGTGGAACGGCACGAGGTCGTCCGGCACGCCGACGTGCGCTTCGACGTCCTGGTCGGCGACTCCTTCTTCACCGCCGCCCGGGTGCTGGTCCTGGACGAGCTGGTGGAACGGGTCACCGGGGAGCCGCTGACCGCCGACGGGGCGCTGGTCGCCATGCCCTTCCGGCACCAGCTGGCCTTCCACGCCATCCGCGACAGCGGCGTCATCCCGGCGCTCAACGGGATGGCCGGTTTCGCCGCGGCGGGCCACGAGGACGCGGTGGGCCCGATCAGCCCGTACGTCTACTGGTGGCGGGACGGGGTGCTGACCCAGCTCAGCCGCAAGGACGGCGACGGGCTGATGATCACCGTCGGCGAGGAGTTCCAGGACGTCCTCGAACGCCTCGTGCCCGACCAGGCCGGCGACGAGAGATGACCGGCGGCGAGCCGGGCGGCACGACCGTCTGACCGCTGCTGGGCGTCGGCGCCGAAGGGCCCGCGCCCGACTACGCCGACCTGTTCCCCGAGGACCCGACGCCGCAAATGCCGCCGCAGCCGTACCCGGCGGGCGGTCAGCGCGGTTCGCGCCGGGCGCCCGCCCGCTCCGGACGGCGCACCCGCACCCTCGTCGTGGTGGCCGCGGCGGTGACCGGCGTCGGCGTCCTGGCCCTGCTCGGGCACCTGGTCACCGGTCCCGGCGAGGCCGACCGGGCGCTGCCCGCCCCGAGCGCCTCCCAGCCGCAGCCGGCCCCGCCCAGCCTGCTCCGCTCCGGCGGCACGGCGGAGCCCTCGTCCGGCGCAGGGGCCTCCTCGACGCCGGCGGGCACGGGCGACGCCGCCGGCTTCTACGGCCCCGCCACGCGCCGTTCGCCGGAGTCGGTCACCTCCGCGCCCTGAGGCCGCAGCGGGTTCGGCAGCGGCAGGTAGCGGGCGGCGGCCCCGTCCGCGCCGGTCCAGCGCAGCAGCAGATTGGTCTTCCCCGGGATGTGCGCCGCGGACAGCAGTTCCCGCAGCGGCGCCGGCTCGCCGTTCGCGGCCGACCACCCCGCGAGGAACGCCCGGGCGCGCGCCCACAGCACCGGGGTGAGTTCCGGGTGGCGTGCGGCGACCGCGCCCGCGATCTCCATCAGGTTGTTGGTGACGAGGCAGTAGACCAGCCGTTCCCAGCCGTGCGCCGCGTCCACGCCGGGCCCGGGGGCATCGGGGCGCGCGTGGCGCCGGAGCAGTTCACCGTGCCGCTCCTCGACCAGCTTGACGCCCTCGTGGTCGCGGAAGAGCGCCTGGCCGGGCAGCCCCTCGTCGTCCACGGCGACCAGCACGTTCTGCAGGTGGCACTCCAGCACCGCCCCGTGCCGCAGGAACGCGTGCAGCACCGGCGGCACGACCTGCCGCAGGTACGCCTCCCACCAGGCCAGCGCGCCCCGCGCGGTCAGCCCGGGCGCGGCGAGCGGGCTGCCCCCGTACCCCTCGGCGACGGCCGCCGCCAGCAGCGGGGTGAGCCCCGGGCGCAGGTGCGCGCCGAAGCCGTCGCGGACGAGCACGGCCAGCGCCTCGTACGCGTCCCGGCCGTCGGGGCCGTCCAGGCCGGCCGTCCGGTAGCCGCGGTCGGACAGGACGGACGCCTCCGGGACGGCCCGCAGCACCTCGTCGACGGGGCCGAGCCACCGCAGGTCGTGCCGCCACAGCCGGCGGACGTCGTTGGTGATCCGCACGTCGAGGCTGAACTTCAGGAAGAGGTCGGCCTCCGGCAGGTACACCGTCCGCACGGACGCGGTCGGCACCGCCGGCACGGCGGTCTCCCCCAGCCGCAGCAGCCGGCCGTCGTGGAAGGCCGGGAGGTCCCCCAGCAGGGCCAGCTGCCAGGGGTGCGCGGGCAGCACCCGGTAGCCCTCGGGGACGTCCGGGTGGAGCCGGTCGAGCACCGCGGTGTCGCCCTCCCCGGCCAGCAGGTCCGCCCGGACCGCCAGCAGGGCGAGCGGGAAGCTCGTGTGCGCCTCCGGCGCGTAGGGCAGCCAGCGTTCCGGCGGGCCGCCGCCACGGGTCTTGGGCGCGGGGTGGTGGCGGTGCCCGGCCACCAGGGCCTGCTCGGAGCGCAGGTACGGGTCGGCGGGCGGCGGGGCGTGCTCGCGGGCCTCCAGCAGCGCGGCGAGCACATCGCGGCTGTCCGCGATCTCGGCGGGCAGCCCGGTGTTGGCCACACCCGTGCGGGCGGTCAGCTCCGCGGCGGTGACGTCGACCAGCGCCTCCAGCGGGAGCGGCCGCCAGCCGTCCGGGGTGTGCACCTCGGGCCCGGCGGGATGGCGCCCGGCCCGGACCCGCAGCAGCCGCCCGGTCGCGGGCAGCCGGTGGACGGGACGGCCCCCGTCCTCGCCGGCGGGCACGGCGACCTCACGCAGCAGGCAGTTCAGCAGGGCCGTCGCCGAGAGTGCCTCGGCGCGGTCCCATGCCTCACCCACGACGGCTCGTTCCCGCTGGTCGCAGGGCTTGTCGGTGCACGGTCGGCTGCCTCCTCGTAGGGTAGGGACTCATCATGTACCCGCACTCGGCGGCTGCGACGCGGCGCCCCCTGGAGACGGCGTTCGCCACCGAGCTGGCGACGCTCCGACCTGATCTGCACGACGCGTACACCGCCGCCCTCCCCGGTGCCCGCGCCGCCGTCCTCGGCCGCCTGTGGCGCGCCCTGCTGCTGGAACCGCTGCCGGGCATCGCCTGGCGCGGCCCCGGCCGCGTGCTCTTCCACGACGGCCGGCTGCTCACCGGCCCGCGGCGGCTGCCGCACGACCTGGCGTCGCCGGATGACGAGCCCGCCCTGCTGCTGGACGGCCTGCCCCACGACCACCCGGCCGCCCTGGTGACGGCCCTGGGCCTGCCCGGCTCGGGCCTGCTGCGCGACGAACTCGACCACAGCGTCGCCTCCCTGGCCCTGTCCCGGGCGGGTGCCGCGGACGCGGACGGCCACGGCGTACGGCTGCCGACGCTCGCCTCCTTCGAGCAGGGCGTCGTCGACGGCCACCCCTACCACCCGTGCTGCCGCAGCCGTCCCGGTTTCTCGGTCGCCGAGCAACTGGCGTACGGGCCCGAGCACCGGCCCGTCGTCGCCCTGGACCTCGTCGCCGTCCCCGCCGCCGAGTCCCTGGTCGCGGGCGCCTGGCCGGACCGGCTCCGGGACGGCGACCGGCTGCTGCTCCCCGTCCACCCCTGGCAGACCCGGCACATCCTGCCCGCCCTGGGGCTGCGCCCGTACGCCGAGGCCGCGGTGCCGACCCGCCCGCTGATGTCGGTGCGCACCTTCGCACCGCTCGACGGCGGGCCGCACCTGAAGACGGCGCTGAGCATGCGGATGACCTCGTCCGTCCGCGACATCTCGGCCCTCTCGGTGACCGACAGCGCCCCGCTGTCCGTGCTGCTGGACGAGCTGACCCGGCGGCTCGGCGGCGACGCGCTGCGCGTCGTCCGCAACGTCGGGGCCGCGGCCGCCGTCGTCGGCGGTGAGCCCAGCCCCGACCTCGCGGCTCTGCTGCGGGAGTCCCCGTCCGGCTTCGCCGACCCGGCGGCCGGGGAGTACGTCCTGCCCGTCGCCGCCCTCGCCGAGCGCCCCGCGGACGGCGGGCCGCCGCTGCTCCGCTCCCTGCTCTCGGCCGCGGAACCGGCCGCGCCCCCGGACGGCGCCGCCTGGCTCACCGCCTTCGCCCGGCTCACGCTCCCGGCCGTGCTGAGGCTGCTGTCCTGGGGCGTCGCCCTGGAGGCGCACGGGCAGAACCTCCTGCTCGTCCTCGACCGGCACGCCCGGCCGCTGCGGCTGGTCTACCGCGACCTCGCGGACGTCCGGATCAGCCCGGCCCGCCTCGCCCGGCACGGCATCGCCCTGCCCCCGCTCGGCCGGGGCCTCAGCGACGACCCCGCGGTCCTGCACGCCAAGCTCTACGGCTCCCTGGTCGCCACGACGTTCGGCAGCCTCGTCTCCGCTCTCGGCGCGGGCCACCGCCCCACCGAGGCACGGCTGTGGGCCGCGGTGCGCACGGAGACCGCCCGCGCCTTCGACGCCCTCCCCACCACGGCGGATACCCGCACCGACCGCGCGGCCCTCCTGTCCGCCCCCGAACTCCCCATCAAGGCCCTCACCCTGATGCGCCTGGAGACCCCCACGACCGGCGACCAGTGGACGGGCCTCCCCAACCCCCTGCTCTGACCGGTGCGGACGTCCGGGGCCCTGCCCCAACCGCGGCCGCTGTCGGTGCCGCCCCCTACGGTGGCGGGCATGTCCGAACCGGCCGACGCCCCGCAGTCCTACACGACGTTGTGGACCAACGACCTCTGCCGTCACCTGGCGCGGAGCGGCTACGCCGGGCGCCCGCTCCGCGTCCTGTTCGGCGGGCCGCACCAGTCGCTGCCCAGCTTCCGGCTCGCGGGGGTCAGGCCCGGCGACCGCGTCTTCCCCGTACGCGTCCACCGCACCCGGCTCCACGTGCTGGGCCGCCTGGAGGTGGCGCGGATCATCCCGTACGAGGGGGCCGCGGACGAGCTGGCGACGCTGCCCGACTGGTCGCCGCTGGAGGGCGGTTGCGCGTCCGAGGTGCTCGTGGGCCCGCCCGGCACCCCGCTCGACTTCGGCACCACCGTCCCCGGCGAGCTGCTGGAACGGCTCACGTACCGCTCGCGCCGCGCCGAACGCAAGCTGCGGTTCGTCGAGGACGGCCGGCTGACGCGGTCGATCGGCCTCCAGGGCGTCTACCGGCTCGCGCCCGAGTCGGCCGCCGGACTCGACCGCCTCGTGGACGCGGCCGCCGCAGCCGCCGCGCCGCCCGTCAGTCCCGGATGACGCCCGCCGCCCGCGCCGCCGTCAGCCACTGCGGGAACTCCTCCATCAGCGCCGCGTACAACTCCGCGTCCGGCGCCGCCGCGGGCTCCTCCCCGGCGGCGTGGAAACCGGCGTTGTCCACCAGCCGCTTGGCGGGAACGGGGAGTTCGTCGAGCTTGCGCAGGAAGTCGAAGTCCTTGCCCGCCGGGTCGCCGAAGCCGACGAACTGCCAGAAGATCGGCAACCCGGCCGCCGAGCAGAGCAGCCGCTCGGCGGCCGTGCGCGAGGAGGGGCCGCCGTCCGTCTGGAAGATGACGAACGCGGGCTGCGTCGCGCCGGACGCCCGGTAGTGGTCGATCACCGCCTGCATCGCCAGGTGGTAGTTGGTGCGGCCCATGTGGCCGTAGCCCTCGTGGAGGGCGTTGATCCGGCCCTCGTACCCGTCGAGGCCGATCTCGGCGACGCCGTCCACCTCGGTGGAGAAGAAGACCACCGGCACGACCCCGTCGTCGTCGAGGTTCGCCGCGAGCCCGAGGGCCTGCTCGGCCAGGCGCTGCACCGTGCCGTCCCGGTAGTGCCGCCGCATGCTGCCCGACCGGTCGAGCACCAGGTAGACCGCGGCGCGCTCGCCCGCGACCCCGGCCTTCTCCAGCGACACCCGGGCGCCCTTGTACAGGCTCACCAGCCCCGGCGCCGTCGCCTGCACCTTCTCCAGACTGATGGCCATCTCGTCCCGCCCCCTCGCTCTCGCGGTCTCCCGCCCCGATCGTGCCACCTCCGGCCCGCCCGCGGCACCCGTCAGGTGACGTCCCACAAGCGCCGGTAGTAGGCGGTGCGTTCCGGGTCGGGGGCGATGCCGTACGCGTCCAGGAGCGCGTCGTCCCAGCCGGGGCCGTAGTTCCACTCGGTGCTCCAAGTGGCGACGGCCAGGTCGGCCCAGCGGTCGGCGACGCCGAGGGCACCCATGTCGACGTGGCCCGACCAGGAGCCGTCCTCGGCCAGCAGGGTGTTGGGCGCACAGGGGTCGCCGTGGCACACCACGAGCCGCTCGACGGGCGGCGCCGGCGGCAGGTCCCCCGGCACCGGCCGGCCGGCCCGCCGGGCGCGTTCCAGGCGGGTGCCGACGGACCAGTCGTACGGGCAGCCGACGACGGGCAGCCGTTCGTGCAACGCGCGCAGCCCGGCGCCCAGCGCACGTACCGCGGTGGCGGGTTCGGCCGTCCAGCGCGGGCTGACGGCGCTCTCCCCGGGCAGCCCGCGCGTGACCAGCCAGGCCCCGTCGCCGTCCGCGCCGTGCTCCACGACGGGCGGCACGGACGTGAACCGGCCCGCCCATTCCAGGCGCTCGGCCTCGGCCCCGAGGTCGAGCCCCGAGCCCGCGGGCGCCCACTTGGCGAACAGCCGGTCCTCCCCCGCCCCCAGCCGGAACGTCAGCCCGCCCCTCTCGTTGCGCCACACGGGCAGCGGCGTCCGCTCCCCCGCCAGCGCCCCGATCCGCGCGGGCACCTCCACCTCGCCCTCCGGCGGTCCCGAAATCTCCACCGCCGCATGCTCCCCCGCGCCCCGCCGGAAGGCCAGCCCATTTCGCGCTGCCGGGGCTACACCGCCCGGCGCGTGGTCGTGGGCCTCGACGAGGTGGCCAGCGCCGCCAGGCAGGCGGCGCCCAGCGGCACCGCGATCAGCAGGACGGCCAGCAGACCCCAGGGCACCACGATCGGCACGTGCTCGATGATCCGGCTCGCGCTGCCCTCGTCGAGCTGCCGCTCGTTGAAGGCCTCGACGATGCGCCGGTCGACCAGCCGCAGCCCGATGGCGGGGATGATCCCCGTCACGGCACCCAGCACCACGCCCGCCGCGGCCACCACGGCGCACTGGAACGCGGTGAGCAGCCGGCGGGTCCTGGGCGGCGCCCCGATCGCGGCGAGCGTGGCGAGGTCGGCCTCGGCGTCGGAGCGTGCCAGGCCCGTCGCGGTCCCGGCGGCGCCGAGCGTGACCACCGCCGCGAAGACGGCCAGCGCGAGCGGCACGACACCGGCCGGGTCCTCGGGCCCCTCCTCCAGGTGGAAGCGGACGTCGGCCCCGGTGTCGCCGAGGGCCTGCTGCGTCTTCTGCCGCTGTGCGTCGGTCGGCGGGTGCGTGGTGGTGAAGTAGGCGCCGAACGGCACCGTCCCGATGTGCGCCGCCCTGGCCGCCGTCGGGGGCACGACCAGTTCCACGCCGTGGTTGGGCGGGCTGCCGGGAACCTGGTGGACGGGGAACCGGGCGACCCTGCCCGGCGGCTCCTTCCCCTGTGCCTCGGCGGCGCTCGCCCGCAGGTCGTCGGTGACCAGCCGCACGGCGACCCGGCCCCGGGCGTCCACGTTGCGGCGGTCGAGGGAGACGGCCCGCCCGTCGGCCAGGGCCGCCACCGCCCCGGGGTCATCGACGCCGAGCACCGCCAGGAGTCTCGCGTCGCCGACCAGGACACCGCTGGGAGTCGTGTCGCCGACGCTGCCGTTCGCACAGCGCGAGTCGTGGGCCAGCGCCCTGAGCTCCGCACGCGGCATCGCGGACAGCGGGTTCGCCGGTCCCGTGTCGTACAGCGGGCACCTCTCGGCCGGAGGCCGCACGACCTCCACGTAACCGCACATGCCGTCCTGGTCGCAGCCGGCGCGGCCGGTGAACAACTGGTCCACGTCCGCCTCGACGCCCACGGGCAGGTTCCGGGCGACGGCTCTCCTGGCGGCCGGGACGTCGCGTCCGCGGTCCTCGTCCACCATCACCGTCACCGCCCCGTCGGGCAGCAGGGCCTCGTACCCGGCGCGTTCCTGGGCGGCCGTGCCGGCGGTGTACGCCGCGACGGTCACGGTGCCGGCGACGGCGGCGAGCACGGCCGCCACGGCGGGGGCGGTACGGGCGCGGTTGCGCGCGGCGTCCCGCAGCGCCAGGCGGGGCGAGAGGCCCCACCGGCGCCCGAGGCGGCCGGCGATCCCCATGAACGCCGGCGTCATCGCGACGACACCGGCCTCGGCGATGACGCTGCCGGCCGCGACGACGACCTTCCAGTCGGTCCGCATCGCCCCGTACAGCGCGATCGCGGTCCCCAGCAGGAACGCGGCGAGGCCCACGAGGCTCAGTCGCCGCCCCGAGCGCCGCACGCCCTTGCGCCCGGTGAGCGCGGCGAGGACGGGCTGCCGGGCCGCCGTGACGGCGGGCAGGGCCGCGGCCGCGAGTCCGGCGAGCACGGCGAGCAGCGCGATGCCGAGGAGGTCGGCCGGGTGCGGGTCGAAGCCTCCGTACCGCGCCCCGCCGCGCGCCTCGAACAGCGGACGCAGGGCCGCGGCCAGGCCGATGCCGAGGGCGGTTCCCAGCGCGGCCGCGGCCACGCCGGCGATCAGGCCTCCGGCGAGGACCACCGCCCTGATGTCCCGGCCCTCGCCGCCGCCCGCGCCGATGAGCCCGAACTGCCGGCGTGAGCGCTGGGCCCCGACGGCGAACGCGGGCCCCGCGAGCAGGCAGACCTCCGCGAGCGCCAGGACGACGACGGTCACCGCCGCCGTGGCCCGCGCGGAGACCGGCGCGGCCGGGGGCCGCTCCGGGTGCTCCCGGTACTGCGGCACGTCGGATCGGGCCGGCGGGTGCAGCGTCACCTCACGCGAGACCACCGCCACGCCGTGGGTGTTCGCCTCCACCACCCTGGGCCAGCCGAACCCGCCCGGCAGCGACACCAGGAACGTCTCGGCGGCCGGCTCGGACGGCGTCCTGTGGGCGCCGGCGAGCATCCGTCCGTAGGGCGCCAGCAGTGCGCCGGGCAGCGCGTTGACCTCGTCCGCGGCCAGGTCCCCGGGGCGCTCGTAGGCGCCGACGATGCGGTAGGAGGGGCTGAGGTCCCGCACGGTGAGCCGTGACCCCACCCGCAGGCCGCTCACCGTCAGGAAGTGCGTCGTCACCGCCACTTCGTCGGGGCGGACCGGGTGGCGGCCCTGCTTCAGCGTGGTGATGCCGCGGGTCATCGGGTCGGCGGTCTCGAGTTCGAGCACGTCGACGTCGAGGGCGCCGTGGCGGGTACGGACCTCGGCGGTGCCGGCGAGGCGTTCGAGCGTCCGGGCGTGCGGCGGCATCGCCTGCGCGAGGACGGCCTTGGCGGTCGCCGGGGTCGGCGGGCCGTCTGCCGCGTCGTCCGGCTGCCCCTCGACGGGGGTGTGGTCCACGTAGAGCGCGGAGGCGTCGGGGTCCTGGAGGATGGGGCCGAAACCGGGGTAGCGGACCTCGGCGTCCGCCCGTCCGAGGGTGCGCTCCAGCTGCTGCTCCGGGGAGAGTTGTGCGCTGCGCAGCGTGACGTCGGCCGCCGACGCCCCCAGCACGGGCAGGGCGAGCATGCCGACGACGAGCAGGGTGCGGCCCGGGGCCCGCCGGGCGTCCCGGCCGGCGATCCGCAGGGCGGCCCGCCAGGCGTGGAAGCGGGCGGTCACCGGCCGGCCGTCCCGCTGAGCAGCGACTCCGCGGGCGTCCGGCTGGTCTCGTCGACGACGGTGCCGTCCCGCAGGAAGACCATCCGGTCCGCCCAGGCGGCGAGCCGCGGTTCGTGGGTCACCAGCACACCCGCCGCTCCGGCCTCGCACCTCCTGCGCAGCAGGGCGAGCACGGACTCGCCGGTCTCCGAGTCGAGCGCGCCCGTCGGCTCGTCTGCGAGCAACAGCCGGCGCTCCCCGACGAGGGCCCTGGCGATGGCGACGCGCTGCTGCTGGCCCCCGGACATCTCGTCGGGGAAGCGGTCCGCCAGGTACTCCAGCCCGACGTCGCCCAGCGCCTCGACGGCCTCCTTGCGTGCCCGGCGCACCGGGACGCCGTCCAGTTCACGGGGGAGGGCGATGTTCTCTGCGGCCGTCAGCGCGGGGATGAGGTTGTAGTCCTGGAAGACGTAACCGACCCGGCGCCGGCGCAGCGCCGCGAGCTCCTTGCGCCCGGCGGTGGCCAGTTCGGTGCCCTCGACGGTCACACTGCCGGACGTCGGGGTGTCCAGGCCCCCCGCGATCGCCAGCAGCGTGGACTTGCCGGAGCCGGACGGCCCCATGACGGCGACGAGTTCGCCCGCGTGGACGTCCAGGTCGACGCCCCGCAGCGCGTGCACCTCGGTGGCGCCGCTGCCGTGCGTCCGCGTCAGCTCGCGTATGCGCAGGACGGGTTCGGTGGTGAGTGGGGACAAGGCGGTCCTCTTCGGAAGGCGTACGGGGACGTACGGGGTGGGGGCTTCGGGGGCGGCGCTAGGTCGTGTCGTCACGTGAGCGGCGGCCGCCCGGAGGGCGGGCCCCACGGCTCCCCCAGCTTGCGCTGGGAGGTGCCCCCAGGTGCGGTGCATCGCAAGGCGGAGGATCGTCCTCGTAGTGGGCTACTCGGACGATTCGACAACGCAGCGTGGGGGCACCTCCCAGCGGAGCTGGGGGAGTGCCGTGCCAGGCGCCGTGGGGCAGGCGCGCAGGTGACGACACGGCCTAGGAACGCGACGCGCGGCGGCGGCCGCTCCGGGGCGCGCCGCCGTCCGCGGGCTCCGGCCGGGGGTCCGTCTCCGCCCGCCGGGCCGCGGCGGCGGCCGCCACCCTGACCAGCCGCGTCTCGCAGTGGTCGAGCCAGCGCACCTCGGCCTCGGTCTGGAAGATCAGCTGCTCCAGGACGAGCACCCAGGCCACGTCCTCCGGCCGGTCCGACGCCGGCTCCGGGGCCGCTGCCTTGAGCCGGGTGTAGTCCTGCATCGCCCGCAGGGTGTGGAGCCGCTGCAACTGGATGACGTCCCGCACGTCGACCCCCGGGGCGCTCACCGCCATGGCGAGCTTGATCGCGAGTTCGTCGCGCGGCGGGTTGCTGCGGTCGACGGGGCTGCGGAACCAGGAGCCGAGCTCCGACCGCCCTTCCTCGGTGATGCGGTAGAGCGCGTGCCCCGAGTCGTCCTCCCCGTCCTGCACGACCAGCCCGTCGCGCTCCAGCCGGTTCAGGGTCGTGTAGACCTGCCCGACGTTGAGGGACCAGGTCGCACCGGTACGACTCTCGAACTCTGAGCGCAGCCGGGACCCGTAGCGGGGGCCGTGTTCAAGCAGGGCGAGCAGCCCGTGGCGGATCGACATACCGAGTATATATACCAAGTATGCTGACCGACCCAATCACCCACCCCGGCGCCCGACTTGGGCTTCCACACCCCCCACAGTGCGCTGCACGCCCCCTACAACCCGGCCCGGTCCCGTCCGGGTCGGCGGCCGTCCCCGGCAACGGCTCCACATGCCAGGATCGGCTGCACGAGCCCACGGCAGCCGTACGGCCGGACCGGACGTCACGAGCGGCCGCGTATCTCGCCGGGCCGGGCTCGACCGGATCGAAGACGCCCTGTTTCAACTCACGGACCGGACGCTCGGCCCGATCTGGCTCCTCGACCAGCACGGCACCCCCGTTATGTTTTTCGCGGTCCTGCAAGAGGGCCGCTGGCCTCCGGGCCCGGTATGACTGTGTCCCCCTGTCGAACGGATGACCTGGGGGGTGGTGTCACCGGGCCCGAGGGGTGCCGTCGGAGACGCTGATGAGAGGTCCGACCGCCGCCTGGCCGG